>DAORJS010000024.1:0-18810 GCA_035439185.1 Chitinophagaceae bacterium | reverse complement strand
GCTGACGGCTTCCAAACTTGTGCAATCAAAAACCGATGCCGGTATCAGCAAGCATTTTCAAACGGCACTGGACAAAATCAGAGCGGTATTACGTTATCCCGAAAAAGATCATCTGGAGGGGATCGATGCTCATATTGCCGTGATGAACCACCCGGCCATACAATACCAGCCAAAGGAAGAGCTTTGGCTGCAGCAAATCCTGCACGCGATTGCCGGTACCGGATTGGTTGAGATTGAATATACCAGCATCGAAAAAAATGAAAAGAGTAAAAGGTTGCTGGAGCCTGTAGGGATTTATTATCTTGGTACACACTGGCATCTCATTGCCTGGTGTCATTTACGGAATGACTACCGGAACTTCCGGACTGATCGCATCAACAGCTTACGAATAACCGGTGAAAAATCCACTCAGGAACACCCGCCTCTTCAAAGTTTTATAGATCAGATGAGCCGTCAGGAAAAGGAATTGACCAAAATAATTATAGAAGTTGATCCGGAAGTCGTTAAATATTTCGGCGAACAAAAATATTATCATGGATATGTGCAGGAAGAACCGGCAGCCGGAATAATCCGGATGACTTTTTTATCAGCATCACTGTCCGGTTTTGCACGCTGGTTTATGTTATTTGGCGATCATGCCCGCATCATTGAGCCACTTGAACTGAATACCGTTGTTGCCGGTATTGCAGAAGCCATTTTGGAAAAACTGGCAGCTGCAGGAAAAATCAAGGCAGGTGGGTAAATTTATTTTGGAATCCAATTTCCTGCTGACATAGGGTTGTCACAAAGCGGTTGTTGTTTTGTACACATAAAAACAAAACACTATGACCATTATTGATTACCTGAAACAACAGTTTATTGAGGAAGGTGCCATCACCCGCAAATTTCTGACCCTGGTTAATGAAAGCGACTGGCATTATAAGCCACATGAAAAATCCATGCCCATGAATGCCCTCGCTACTCATATTGCAGATCTTCCCGGCTGGTTTCATATGACCCTGACCACCGATGAACTGGATTTTGCCAAACACCCTGAACAAACAGCACTGAAAGACAACCAGGAGTTACTGGCATATTTTGATAAAAGATATGAAGAAGGACTTTCAGTTTTGATTCCGGAAAATGAAGCCCTGCTCCAGCAACCATGGACCCTGCGGCATGCAGACAATATATTCCTCACAGAGCCTAAGGTAAGCGTGTTGTGTATGTCGATGAGTCAGCAAATCCACCACCGCGCTCAATTAGGCGTGTATCTGCGACTGTTGAATATTCCGATACCCGGAAGCTATGGACCCAGTGCAGATGAAAATAATTTTATGTAAGACAGTATCCCGCAAAGAAGAAATCTGTGCAACAATTATTCTTTGCGGGATTATTTTTTAAAATACTCCCTGCAAGCGCTTACCTGATCCGTATTGATGATATCGACACCCCATGCGATCATTTTTTTCCAGGAGGCAGGTTGGTCGGGTATTCCCCAAAGCCTGAGCAGTTTTCCGGACTGATGAACACGGTTAGCCAGGTCTTTTATTTTTTTTCGGGGTTGGCGGGAATAGTTTTTGTAAGAATTGCTGATAAATCCAACACGTGCCATTGTATTTACATCATATTTTTCATCCGGGCGACCATCAAATAAAAAATATCCCGGGAAAGAATCCCAATTTTTTTGATCACCCCGATCCCCGCTGATCACCACCTGCATTTTATGTGAGTTGAATAATGTTGGATAAGGTTCCAGCAACTTAACCAGGGCTGGTAATACAACCGCACTGTTTGATTTGATATCAATCATCAGATAAGGAAAATGGTTACTGTCTCTTACCGTGTTTTTATAAAACCATAGCAGTAAGGGCTGAATATAAAGACTATCAAGTAAGGGAGCATTCGGAAGTTCTGCTTCATCATGTGCTACCCGCAACTGATTCTGGTAAAGGAAAACATCTGCTTCAATTGAAAACACGTTACAAGCCAGGGCTTCCTGCAAGGGCCGGGCTTGCCGGTAATCATTATGTGAATGTATCCTGACGGACTGGGCCTGTATGCTGATCCGGCAAAAAAGGATAAAGAACAGGGTAATTGATTTCATTAACTAAAGATATTGATTTGGGGTATGCGTAAATTGTCCTGTTCTGCTTTAAGCATGTTCAAAACACTGCTGCCGGGTGTAGAAGTTTTATGCAAACAGGAATCCCAGGCGCCGCTTTTGCTGATTCCGCTCCGGCAATCATTCCTGCAGATTAACTCCTGCTTTACAATACATCCCTGAAAAATTCCGTTTATCCATATTCAGGGGAAAATTGAGCAGAAGATTTCAGTCTACGAAAAAAGTCGTATAAATTCGTCAGGTATAGCCAAACCCATTGTATGAGAAAAATATTTGTTCTCCTGGTCATCATTTTGATGGCACAAAGTTCCCGTTCTCAAGGTACACTCAGGGGAAGGATTCTGGATTCTGCCACTGCCAAACCCCTGGGGCTTGCAACCATCACTGTTTTTAAAGCAAATGATACAACGATCATTACCTATCGGCTGAGTAATAATGACGGGGAATTCAGGATACCGGGCATTCCTTTTGATACCCGTTGCCGTGCTGTGATTTCTTATTCGGGCTATGCTGTGTACCGCAAAGAATTCAGCATTGCCCCGACACAAACAACGATGGAATTGGACACAATCAGGCTTTCCTCCGATGCCAAATCACTGGATGAGGTGCTGGTGATGGCAGAAAGACCACCCGTTGTAATCAAAAAAGATACTATTGAGTTCAATGCTTCGGCGTTTAAAACCTTGCCCAATGCATTGGTGGAGGATCTGCTGAGAAAACTTCCGGGTGTTTATGTGGATAAGGATGGAAATATAGCAGTAAACGGAAAGCCAGTCAACAGGATACTCGTTGACGGGAAGACTTTTTTTGGCGATGATCCCAAAATGGCCACCCGTAATCTGCCGGCGCATGCCATTGATAAAGTTCAGGTAACAGATGATAAGGAAGAAATGATGCGGAACGGTGATGATAATCCCAATAATGTTGGTAAAGTAGTAAACATTACTTTGAAGAAAGGAATCAAAAAAGGCTGGTTTGGAAAATTATATGCCGGCGCGGGTTCCGAAAATTTGTATGAAGTCGGAGGTATTGCTAACATTTACCGCGACACCCTTCAGCTGAGTATGCTGGCTTATATGAATAACCTGAACAAAGTTGGTTTTAGCTATTCTGAACTGCAACAAACCGGCGGCTTTGGCCGGGTACAGAGTAACAGCGCCAGCAGCAGCACGACGATCAGTTCGAATAACGGAGGAAGTTCTATCTCAATTAACGGTATTAATTTTGGTGGGTCACAGAGCGGCGGAGGAATTTCCACCAGCAAAGGAGCAGGTTTCAACCTGAACCATGCACCCAACAATAAGCAATCCCTGTTTCTGCAATACTTCCATGGCAATGTGCTCAGCGACCGGGTATCTTCCACCGATTTTTTGCAGTACAACGCAGATACAGTGATACGCACGTATACCGGCATTACCGGTGATTTTATCACCAGTTCTCATATGATTGGAGCCGGTGCCAGGTTAAAGCCGGATTCTTTAACCAATATATTATTCAATGCGAATTACCTTTTAGGTATTCAGGATGAAGACCGGCTCAGTGATATTACCGGAACAAGCAATATCACAGGACCATTGAGCAATGGAGATCTGGATCAGTTCAATAATGCAAAGACCTATAATTATAAGCATGGGTTATATATCACTTTATTATCCGGAAAAAAGAAGGGAAGAAGGTTTAATCTTACACAGAGTCTCGACATTAATAACCGGCAAAATGATTACCAGGCTGAGTCGGATATCCGCTATTTCTACCCGGCAACCTTTGATAGTATTTATGCCCAGCTGCGAAAAGAAAGAATTCCCCGTACAGACGCCTTGCTTAGTTTTAATTACAGCGATCCGCTGAGTAAATCACTGACCCTCCGGCTTGGAGGACGATATGAGTACAGCAGGCTCACCAATAGTGTAAGCACATTTAATCGTTCTGTAAACGGAAAATTTGAAATTCTGAACAACCTGCTCAGCAGTGATTTCAGAAGAACCGGACATCGCAGCTTTTTAACGGCAGGACTTGAATACAAATTGAAAAACGTGACTTTAACACCGGGTGTCCGGGTACTGGATCAGCATGTGAATAACAAACTGCTTTCAACCGGTACCGGTATCAAACAAAATCAGTTTAATGTCCTGCCTTCTTTCACAGCTTCTTATAAGCAATTGACGGTTAATTACAACAGGGATGTAAACCTTCCGGGATTTTCTTCCCTCAATCCGGTAAGGGATATCAGTAATCCGTATTTTATTTTCAAAGGGAATCCCGACCTGCTGTCTTCCATCCGGGATAATATTTCGTTGAATCTGTTCTTCAATGACTCCAAAAGATTTCTCTCAGTCAGTGGATGGATAAATGCAGCCTATACCCAACGGGATGTGGTTAACAGTATTCAGCTCAATGCAGCAGGGGTGCAGGAAAGCATGCCGGTGAATGCCAATGGCAGCCGCAATTACAGTATGAACTGGAATATCAACAAGCAATACAAGAATAAACAGAATATTATCGTTATGTGGAATACCGGTAACTGGTTGGGTGTGAACAAAAGCCGTTTATTTTTTAATGGAACATCTTCCTGGCAAACAACCTTTAATTACAGTCATTGGAATGGAGCGGGTATCAATTTTAAAGACAAGGTGGAATGGAATGTCAGCTATGGCTTTAACCGGAACTTTACAAAATATACAGGGGGAAACTTCAGGGAGCTGAAAGTAAAAAGCTATAACATGGGTACTGATCTCACTGTTCGCTGGCCCAAACATTTTATCTGGGAAACACAGGTCAATTATTCTTATAACAGCAGTATTCCTGCAGGCCTGCCCAAAGAGTTGCTCCGCTGGTCAGCGGCGCTTAATCTTACCATGCTGAAAAACGAAGCAGCCGTAATCAAATTCGCCGTCAATGATATCCTGAACCGCAATAATAATATCTGGGTGAATGCTATGAGAAATACCATTACCACCACACAAAGTAATATTCTGGGCAGGTATTTCCTGCTGACTTTTACCTATAATGTACGACCCGCCGGTGTAAAGAAAAAAGTGGGTGGACGGGAAAGCCTGTTTTATTTTTAAAACAATTGAGATGATAAGTATAACAAATGGGCTGTTTGTTGTTGATTAAACATACAGCCCATTTTGTAATATACAGAAGAACTGATTTTCCCTTTCAGTATTAGTCAGCAATGACCAGCCTCCCATTCATATGAGCACCGCCCAGGAAGGATGTGCCATTTTCATCATTTCGCTGATATAATTCCAGAAAAACCTGATCGCCTGCCTGTAATTGAATATCCCTGGAAATATTGCCGACTAAAGCCGAACCGAGGTAATCTGTATAAACCGCCATATCAGATGCGCTTGCAGTAAATTCACTGGCTCCTCTTTTAACCCGAAGACGAATACTGCCATCAATAAAAACCTGGCTGCCACTGGCCCCAATAGACGCTGATACATCAAAGTGATAGATTCCGCTAACGGGTACAATAAAATTGCTTGATGTACTGGCCGGTGTAGCCCCCGTGAAGAGCACATAATCTGAACCAAGATCATATTGTTCGTCGCTGAAATGAAATTTTGTAAAAAAACCGTTTGCAATCAATTGAAAATTCAGATTCATACCTGATGCCGAAAAGGCGACCCGGTTATTTTTCCAACTGACATTTCCGGTTGCATCACTGGTTAAAACTGCACCATAGGAAGGATTGGTACTGCCACCGGATATTTTCATATTGCCTGCTACGTCCAGTGCAAGACCACTGTTGCTGACTGCTCTTACACCCGTACCTGTATTACTGGATCCATATACAGCCACACCCGCTGCGTTATTTCCATACACGCCATATCCGCCGCTGCTGGTCGTAGTACCATACACCCCATAACCACCGTTACCCGTGGCTTCCCCTCTCACACCAGCCTTGCTTGTCCCTGCTGAGGTCCCCAATACCCCATGATGAAGCGTTGCATTTCCCTGAACGCCCACACCCAGTCCATTACTGTTTGTTCCATAGATTGTTGAATTGGCATTATTACTAAATCCGTACACGGCACTGCCATTGGTACTATTAGCCAGTAATCCATTACCATTAAAGGAATAGGCATTCACGCCATTGGATGAAAAACTGTTTCCATATACCCCATTTCCACTCACACTGCTTCCTTCCACCCCGTGGCTGCTATTGCTGACTCCCGCAATTCCGGTAGTATTAGTTCCCTCCCCGGCAATAGCCGGACCGGAACTGTTTTTTACATGAAAAGCAGTATCAGCAATGTTTACAGAGTTATAGTAAGGCAGACTAAAACCACCACTACCGGCCAGGCTGACCCAGGTTCCGCCATTGTAAAACCAAAAACCACTGGTGCTGATATCGTACACCAACAAACCGTTGGCCGGGGCTGAAATAGCATTTCGCTGCACAGTTGTCATACGGGGAATCAATAAACCCTTTGAAGTATGACTGATATCCAGTGCAGCACTGCTGCTGGGAGTATTGGTGCCAATTCCAACACTTTGACTGAAAAGATTTGTAATGCTCATCATTACACTCATCAACAGAAGAAATTTTTTCATTGTTTTGTTTTTTATGACCGCCTGAAGGCGATACGGTTTTTGTTATGCTGCGTTATTGAATGTTTTAATAACCCTGCTTTTCATTCTCCTTGAAATACTGGCTACAGAAGCATCTTTCATGATAATTTGTCCATCAGGGGTGATGCAAAGCACATGTTGCCGGTTGACCAGATGGGTACGATGGGTTCTTACAAATCCATAAGGGCTGAGCAGGGTATCAAAATCCTTCAGGACTTTTGCGCTCAGCATTTTTTTATTTCCGGCAAAAAAAATCGTGGTGTAATTACTACAGGCCTTTAGCCGGATGATTTCTTCGGGACAGAAATAAAAGGTTCCCGTAGAAGTAAGCAGAGAAAGGCGATGATTGCTGGTGGTTATTGCTGACATGGTAAAAAGTTTCAGCTGTAAAAATTCAACCTGGCAAGCCTGATTTAAAATTTATCCGGAAGCAACCGCAATTCCGGATGCTGAAGTGTGGATAATTAAAACTGGATCGTGTAATTGTACCGCTGCTTCCAGAGTAGATATTGAAGAATGGAATTTATGGTACAGGTCAACAGAACATAGAATGGATGTGCCGGTTAGACAGCTTATCATATATCATCTGAGTGACTTCTTGATTTACAGCAGGTACAATGAGGGCAGCGGATCAGCAGCACCTCAAGCCCGTTTTTCTACACTTTAAACCCCTTTATGAAGTTCAGCTGCCAATTTTTTGCAGCTGCACCCATTTCTGGGTATTTTGTGTTATGCCCCGTTTATTCCGGCATATAATTAATACCAGTCTGCTGTGGGTGATGATATTTTCTGAAGCCGCATCGCAAAGCCCTGCGATCAATTTTCAACACCTCAGTGTGAGCAATGGATTGAATGACGGAATTATCAATGCCATTGTTCAGGACCGTTATGGGTATATGTGGTTTGCTTCTTATGGGGCATTGAACCGTTACAATGGAAACGGGATCAAAAAGTATGAACATATTATGGGCGATAGCAGTTCAGCCCCGGGAGGAATCATACATTCTCTTTTCTGTACAGGGAAAGGGAGTCTTTATGCAGGAGGAGATAATGGACTGATGGAGTTCGACTATACCCATGACCGGTTTAACAGAATATCCGCTTTTCATCATACCCGTATTACCGGAATGGAGGAATTGGCTGATGGTGATTTATTGGTTTTGGCAGATAATAAACTTTACAGGTATTACCCGGGGGAAAAGCGAAAAGCCCTGTTGGGAGATAAACAACAACCCGGTTTCTTTAAGAATCATCAATTATTCAGTCTTTCAAGAAAAAACCAATTGTATTATGCCGGCACTTACGGCGGTTATATTATATATAACAGCCAGACCGGCCAGGCTGAGTTTAAATCAGTGAAAGCGTTGTCGGGTGAAAAAGCCGATGTGGTGATCAGTGATGCAAAAGGAAATATATGGTTGAATAATATTTTTACTTTCCGGTTGCTGAAAGTGGACAAGCAAACAGGGGATGAAATATCAGTAAAGGACCTGCCTGCTATTTCGGAGAAAGGAGTACAACAGTCTTTTCTTGATTTTATAGCCGATAACGACAATGTTTGGATCGTTACTTCCCTTACCGGTTTGATACAATATAATGTTCATACCGGTGACATACAGTTTCATCAGAAAAATATACTGAAACCCGGAAGTATTGCCACCAATATCCTGCGCACGATTTATTGCTCCGTTGATGGAACAATCTGGGTCAGTCTGCTGGGCGGGGTAGATTATTTTCACCCACAAAAGAACTTATTTGATTTTATATTCCCCTTTGCTTCATACGATGCCAACCAGCTGGCAAGGGGTTTTGCGGAAGATAAAACAGGGCAATACTGGTTTACAACCGGTGATGGGGTTACCCGGTATAACCCCCTGACAAAGCAATATCAGATCTGGCGTAACGAAGAAGGAAAAGCCCCGGCCATCTATTATAATTCTGCGCGTGCGGTACTGGCTGAAGGAGACAATGTTTGGATAGCCACCGGAAAGGGAATCAACCGGTAT
This sequence comes from Chitinophagaceae bacterium, assembly GCA_035439185.1. Classification (GTDB taxonomy): domain Bacteria; phylum Bacteroidota; class Bacteroidia; order Chitinophagales; family Chitinophagaceae; genus JJ008. The sequence goes on along the minus strand of DAORJS010000024.1, from coordinate 10,119 downwards.
AATCTTTCAACCGGCAAAATGAAGTTTATGACAGCCAGCGATTCTCTCCCACCCTTATTTTACCTGAATATAAATAAGGATTCAAAAGGAAAGATCTGGTTTTGCTCAAATATGTCTGATGGATTATTTTACCTGGATCCGGCTGAAAATAAAATCCAAAGTATCAGGAATCATCCCGGACTGAAAAAATACACAGGATTTGGTGTGCGGAGGGTTTTTGAGGACAGCAAACATCGCCTTTGGCTGGGTTTTTCCGGAAAGGGTTATGCCATGTATGATCCGGAAACCGGGCAATCCCAATACTGGTATCATTCTAAAAACGGGGACAGCAGTTTTAATAGCAATCTGGTTATTGATATTACAGAAGATCAGCAGGGCGTTATCTGGCTCAGTACATTTGATGGAGTTCGTGGGGTTGATCGGACCAATAATAAATATTACTGGTTATCTGTAAAAGAGGGTCTTCCCTCCAATGTAACAAATGGCATCAGAACTGATTCACTGAACCGTTTATGGATTGGTACCAGTTCCGGTTTGGCCATGGTTGAAAAAGACAGAAAAAGTATCACAGTTTTTGATGCTTCCTACGGCTTCCCCGGTATGGAGTTTCCCGAGCATCAGGCACATCAGACCAGAGACGGCAATTTTATTTTCCCAACCAATAAGGGCTATGTCCGTTTTAACCCAAACAGCTACTCCACATCTTACAATCAGTTTCCGTTTTATATATCAGCATTTGCTGTAGGGGGTAAAAGGAATAGCACTGCATTTATCAATTTCCGGAACAGTAATTCCCTGAACCTACGTCCCGGGGAGAATTTTTTTACCATTATGCTGGAAGGATTGAATTATGCTAACCCCGGGAAAACCTGGTACGCTTACAAGCTGGATGGTTTGGAGAAAGACTGGCATATTACCCAGGATCCGAAGGCGGTATATACCAGTGTACCCGGCGGGAAATATACGTTCAGATACAAAGCCGCTTCCAGCCCGGGAAACTGGATCATGGAAGAAAAGGTATTCACCATTACCGTTGGAAAATACTTTTATAAAACAACCGGATTTTATATCGGGCTGGGAATTCTGCTTTCACTCCTGCTTTATGCAGTTTACAGATATCGCTTACAACAACAGGGCAAACTTTTTTCACTGCAGGGAAAAGCGCAGCAACTGGAAAAAGAAAAAGCGCAGGTGATGTATGAAAGCCTGAAACAGCAATTAAACCCGCACTTTCTTTTTAACTCTTTGACTTCATTATCCGGATTGATTGATACTGATCAGCGGATGGCCGGAGATTTCCTTAAACAGATGTCAAAAATATACCGCTATATTTTAAAAAGCAGGGATAGTGAAACCGTGAAGCTGAAAGAAGAGATTGATTTTGTACAAACCTATATCAGTTTGCAGCAAACAAGATTTAAAGAAGGATTGAAAGTACTGATTAAGGTCAGCGATGAAGAGGGGCAGAAGAAAATCCCACCGGTGACTCTGCAAAACCTGGTGGAAAATGCAATCAAGCATAATATCATTGATTCCGACTCACCACTGGTGATTGAAATGTTTACAGATAACGGTTACCTGGTGGTTAAAAATAATTTACAGAAAAAAAGGGTGGTGGAAACCAGTAATAAACAGGGGCTTTCCAGCCTGCAATCCCTGTATAGTTATCTCAGTGCAAAACCGGTGATTATTGAGGAAGATACAGTGGAGTTCAGGATCAAACTGCCCCTGATATAAATTTAAAACACTAACATGAAAGCGCTGATTATTGAAGACGAGGAAATTATTGCCAAAGTACTGGTGAATTCGATCAGAAAAACAGATCCGGAGATGGAGGTAATCGATATCTTGCCCAGTCTGAAAGTGGCCCGGAAATGGTTTGGCAATCATGCTGAACCCGATCTGTTATTTATGGATATCCAGCTCAGTGATGGTGTAAGTTTTGATTTGCTGGAGCAGTTCAAACTAAATTGCCCGATAGTGTTTACCACAGCCTATGATGAATATGCAATCAGGGCCTTTAAAGTAAACGGAGTGGATTACCTGTTAAAACCGGTGGACGAAGAAGAGCTGAAAAAGGCGATTGACAAATGTAAAAAAATCATCACCCAACAATCCGGAAACGCTGCAGATATCCAGTCACTGATCAAACAAATCTCCCAACCTGGTATGGCTGCCGGGAAGTTCAAGCAACGGTTCGTAGTAAATATCCGGAATCAATGGATGCCTGTAGCTGTTAAAGATATTGCCTGCTTTTCAAAGGAGGTACTGAATTATATTTATCTGTTCAGCGGGGAACGTTACCTGCTGGATGTGGATACATTGGACGAAGTTGAGGAAGTGGTGGATCCCGGACAGTTTTACAGGGCCAACCGGCAGTATATTATCAATATCGATGCGGTACAGAGTGTAAAGCCGGTCGAGAATTCGAAACTCCTGATCCGGCTCAAAGAGCCCAATCATAAATTTGAAATTGATATGAGCCGGGAAAAAGCACCGGCTTTTAAAAAATGGATGGATCGTTAGATGGTGTTCTGAAATATAAAGTAAAGGGGTATACTAAAAGTGTACCCCTTTTTGCTTTAAACATTTCAATTACTCTTTTCCCACACCCGGATCATTATTCTGCAGTTTCGCTTACCTAAAATTTATGCTATGCTGCTGTTGAACCACATTTGTGTTGTCAATCAAAAAAAAAGCACAACATGAAAAAAATAGCGTTTTACCTGATCGCGACTGGAGTATTCTTCGCAGCCTGCAGAAAAGAAACAACCTTTAAACAGACAGCAAGCCCGGAAAAGAAGGTTCAGTCAGTACATTATTCCAGCTCAACCGGAACAGCTTTTTCCAGCTATTATGCATATGATAATACGGGAAAGCTAAAGGAGCTCAAGCATAAAAATGAAACAGAAACCTTTACCTATAGCAGCCCTTATTCTTTTGCTGTTAAAACGACAAACGATTCAGATCCCACCATCTTCACAACCGATATTTATACGCTGAACAATAAGGGAGCAGTTGAAAAGATGGAGACTCTTTATGCAAACGGCTCCATCTTTTCCATTACCCGGTTTACTTATGACACTGATAATATTTTGAAAGTCAGGGAAACTGAATACCCGCAGCAAAATAAAATATTCAGGTTTGAGTACAGCATTACGGATAAACTAAAAACAGCCCAAAGTTTTTTTATAAATAACGTTTTACAGAGCCGGGAAGAATACAGCTATGATATAAGCCGGCCTTTGAAAGGATTGGGTCAATTGAACACAAACAATTATTTCCCCGGTTTATACGGTGAGGATCAGCAATTCCCCCTTGCAGGAATAAAATTCTTTGATGCTGCCGGCAATCTCCAGGAGAACAGATCCTATACATCTGTGCATGATGAACAGGGATACATTATTTCATATTCCGGAAATAATTTGATCAGCAATAACACATTTACCTGTCAGTTTAATTATTGATTAACAAAAAAATACAAAAATGAAAAAGATTTTGTTTGCAGTGATGACCTTAAGTTTTTTCACCATGAGCTGCCATAAGGAAAAAATCGCCGAACCGGATAATGCCGGAGGTGTAACTAAGAAAATGAAGAGGATTGATGAAGTGACCAGTACCGGTAGCACCGGATCAGAATTGTACCAATACGATGAGAAAGGAAGATTGAAGGAGTGGACTTATAATACCTCCCGTAATGTGTTCGACTACTCGGTAAACGGTAAAATCATGGTTACTAATTTCAATAACGGAGTCCCGGAGTGGAAATATGAATGTGACCTGAACAGCAAAGGGCTTGTTACCGGTTTACTGGTTAAGTATCCGGACGGAACCTTGTATGGCACTTACACCTACAGCTATAACAGCGATGACTATCTTGTTTATACCAGCTACACACCGGTTTCCGGGCAGGGTTTCAGTTTTACCTATCAGATTGAAAACGACAATCTGGTCGCTTATACCCAAAGGAGCCCGGATAATTCTATCACCAGAATTGGAACTTATTCCTATGACACGCCTATAAAAAACACATTGTCTTATTCCACTGGCGGGTATTTTCCGGGAGATATGTTTGGCAAACAAACCAAAAACGTACATACTTCTCTGGTGCTTACAAAGGCAGATGGTACGGTAACGCACAATTTTAAAAGGAATATTGAAGTTGACTATGATGGCTATATCAGCAAGGTCAGGAACACCAATTTGCTGACCGGGGTTTGGGTGGAAGCCACATATACCTACGAGTAAAGCCCTGAAAAAACTGGTTAAGGGCAGTGTGAAAATCATACTGCCCTTCTACAAATCCGAATCAAGGCTGAAACTTAAAAGCACATTAATGTCATCGTTTTAAGTTCAGTACTACAAAAGCCAGCGTAATAGATTACCAGGAAAAACTGGGGAAGCAGCACTGAAAATTTATTTTATCAAATGGAACTAAGTCAGCAGCAAATCAGCATTATCAAGCAATCCTGGCGTTCTTTGCGTGGCGTCAATCCCATCCTGATTGCTGAAATATTTTATACTAAACTCTTCACTGATCAGCCTCAGCTCCGGAAAATGTTTCCAACGGATATGGAAAAGCAATATGTCAAACTGATGGACATGCTAACTTCCATCGTTACCCGGATCGACCGGCTGGAGGAAATAGGGGAAGAACTCATCGCCATGGCGGAAAGACATACCGGCTATGGAGCCAAACCTGCGCATTATATAGCGGTGGGGAATGCCTTATGCTGGACATTGGAAAAAGGACTGGGCAAGAGCTGGAACAAGGAACTGCAAAACGCATGGGTTTGCTGCTTTACCATTCTGTCTGACAAAATGCAATCTGCCAGTCCCGGGTAATTCCTGATTCAATTCTTCCTGACATTCTTTTGCTGTCAATCTGGCAATCCATTTTATTTGGAACAAGCCTTGTAGCTTTGTAAGCCCAAATTAAAACTGACATTATGATCCAGGAAAAAGGCAGTATTTCCATCAATACCGAGAATATCTTCCCCATCATCAAGAAATTCCTTTACAGCGACCACGAGATATTTCTACGGGAACTCGTCAGCAATGCGGTAGACGCGACCCAGAAACTGAAAAGACTGAGCAGCCTGGGTCACTATAACCAGGAGCTGGGAAACCTCAATATTAAAGTGGCCATTGACAAGGAGGCAAAAACCCTGACCATCAGCGATAGCGGGATTGGAATGACCGCTGATGAAATCAAAAAGTATATCAACCAGGTGGCATTCTCGGGCGCCACAGAGTTCATGGAAAAATTCAAGGAAGCCAATGATGCCAATGAAATCATCGGTCGTTTCGGACTGGGATTCTATTCCGCCTTTATGGTGGCCGAAAAAGTGGAAATCCAGACCCTGAGCTATCAGGATGGAGCAGCTCCGGCACGCTGGATCTGCGATGGAAGTACCGAATTCGAGATCACCGACGGTAACCGTACCGAAAGAGGAACCGATGTGATTTTATACCTGAATGAAGAATCAACTGAATTCCTGGAAGATCACAGGATCCAGGCTATTCTTGATAAGTACGCCAAATTCCTGCCCGTTCCTGTGCAATTTGGAACCAAAACAGAATCGGTGGAAGATGGAACAGATGAGGAAGGCAAAACAAAATACAAAACTATTGAGGTTGATAATATCATCAATAATACCAGCCCGATCTGGACCAAGGCACCCGGTGAATTAAAAGATGAAGACTATCTGAATTTTTACCAGGAATTGTACCCCTACAGCGATGAGCCCTTATTCTGGATACATCTCAATGTGGATTATCCATTTAATCTCACCGGTGTGCTGTACTTCCCCAAACTGAAAAATGATTTTGAGGTTCAGAAAAATAAAATCAAACTCTTCAGCCGTCAGGTATTTATTACTGACGAAGTAAAAGACATCGTACCGGAATTTCTACTCCTCCTGCATGGAGTAATCGATTCACCGGATATACCGTTAAATGTCAGCCGCTCCTTCCTGCAAAGCGATGCCAACGTAAAAAAAATCAACAGCTATATCAGCCGTAAAGTGGCGGAGAAACTGGCGGAACTCTTTAAAAAGGACCGCAAAGCCTATGAAGAAAAATGGAACGATATCGGCATCTTCGTTAAATATGGTACAATCAGTGATGAAAAATTCAGCGAAAAATCAAAGGACTTTTTATTACTGACCAATACCACTAAAGAGCATTATACACTGGAGGAGTATCAGGCTAAAGTAAAGGATTTTCAGACCGACAAAAACGGACAACTGATCTATCTCTATACCGCTGATGACGAAAAGCAGCACAGCTATGTGGCAGCAGCACAGAAAAAAAATTATGATGTATTGCTGATGAACTCCCCCATCGACACCCATTTCATCCAGCACCTGGAAACAAAACTGGAAAAGACTTCATTGAAAAGGGTGGATGCCGATGTGGTTGAAAAATTGATTGAAAAAGAGGATGCAGCAAAACATAATCTAACAGAAGAAGAAACCGGTAAAATCAAATCCATATTCGATCAGGCATTGAACAATGTACATATGAAAGTGGAAGTGGAAAGCCTGCCGGCAGATACACAGCCCGTAACAGTTACCATGGAAGAATGGATGCGGAGGATGAAAGACATGAGTAAACTGGGAGGAGGAATGAGTTTCTATGGCAGTATGCCCGATAGTTATAAAGTATCCGTAAACGGGAACCATAAAATAATCGGTAAAATATTGTCCTCAGATGAGATCACACAATCCACCCTCGCAAAGCAATTGGTTGATCTGGCCTTGCTTTCGCAGGGATTGCTTAAAGGAGCAGCGTTAACCAGCTTTGTGGAAAGGTCGGTTGAAACAATGGCTTAAGTATTGTAATCAATATAGAAAAACCCGCCTTAAGGCGGGTTTTTTGTTTCAATCATTTCAGGCGGCCTGCTCAGTATGATGCTCAGCCGGTAAATCCGGTTTCATCTCCGGATTGCAAACCAGAAATTCTGGCGGCTCTGCAGCACTTTTCAACATGTCCTCATACTTCTGTTTGAGGTATCGTTTGAATTTGCCAAGATAACCTGGCACTCGCAGGTCTTTGTCGTTTACGGGTACGGCCTCTATCAGGTCGTTGCCGATGTACATCATGAGTTGCATAGTATTGGATATTGGACATCACAAAGCAAAACAATTCCTAACTCCTTGTCAATCCCAGTTTTACTCAATTTTAAGCGGTAATTCTACGTATCGTTTGAAGGAAAAAACGCTTACGCTTTCTGCGAAAAGAGCTTCCGGCTCCACAACCCGCCCTTTGGTATCTTTGAAATCTAAAAGCTTGCTATGAAAATTGCCGTCCTTGGTGCCGGAATGGTGGGTCGTGCTATAGCCCTTGATCTGTCAACCCAGTATGCTGTAACCTCCTTTGATCTGCGTGCTGAACATCTCGGGGAACTCAACAAACGCAACTCCGATATACAAACTATACAGGTTAATCTCCGGGATACTGAGCATTATTCCAATTGGCTGGCCCCCTTTGATCTGGTGGTAACAGCGGTTCCCGGTATGATGGGTTTTACTTGTCTGGAAGCAGTCATCAGGGCCGGAAAGAATGTGGTGGATATTTCTTTTTTCCCCGAAGATGTGCTGCAACTGGACAGCCTGGCAAAGCAAATGAATGTAACCGTGATTACCGACTGTGGCGTGGCACCCGGTATGAGTAATCTGATCCTGGGCAGGTATAATGCCAGTATGAAAGTTGAATCATTTGCCTGCTATGTGGGAGGATTACCCCTGCATCCTCACCCGCCATTCTATTATAAAGCCCCCTTTTCACCGATTGATGTGATCCAGGAATACATCAGACCGGCCAGACTGATAGAAAAAGGCCGGATTGTAACAAAACCGGCCATGACTGACCGCGAAATACTTGATTTTGGAAAAGCCGGCCAACTGGAAGCATTTAATACGGATGGATTACGCTCCCTGCTTTTTACCATGGGTCATATTCCGGAACTAACAGAAAAAACATTACGATATCCCGGTCACCTGGATCTGATTATCGCATTAGAACAAAGCGGTTTTCTGAGCGAAACACCGTTAGCAGTAAGCGGTGCCCTGATCAGTCCGCTGGACCTGAGCTCCCAATTACTCACCCGACAATGGAAACTGGAACCTGATGAAGAGGAATTCACTGTGATGAAAGTAATCATTCAGGGAGAAGGCAAAACCATTACCTATGACCTCTATGACCAGTATGATCAGGAAACGAAAATTTCATCCATGGCCAGAACAACCGGCTATACCTGTACGGCAGCCGTGAACCTGATCACCCGGGGAATGTTTACAGAAAAAGGAGTTTTTCCTCCTGAACTGATTGGTGACAAAGAGGATTGTTTTCAGTTTATGCTGCAATACCTTCGAAACAGGGGTGTCAACTGGACTTCTTCAGCCAAAATGGATACCGGGAACAGGGTATTGTGATCATACATATCTGTTTTATCTTTCCTTCTCTTAAATGATAACTATAGACAGGAATGTGTAAAAGATTCCCGCCCTTTTTGCTTTTGTGGCTCCTGATGCTTTCTTCCTTTTTTTCCTTTTCGCAAAGCGAAGAGGAATTAACCGACAGCCTGAGCTATTATTATAATAATGGGCAATTGCAAAAAGCCATTCCCGTTGCCAGGAAGATTGTGGAAATAACCGGTAAGCAACATAATGGTCAAACCACCGGCCATGCCACCGCTTTAAATAATCTGGCATTTTTACTGAATGAAACCGGAAATAAAAAAGAAGCGTTAGAATATTATGAACCTTCCTTCCGCTTAAGACTATTATTACTGGAACCGGATCATGAGGATTGTCTCAGTTCTGCGCAAAGCCTCGCCAATGTATATATCAGTTTGGGAAAACAAACAGAAGCAATCAATCTCTATACAAACTATCTCCGGGAGCTCGGTGAAAAAAATAAGAACGGGTCTGCCGCTGAAACGCTGATCCGGTATAAGAGAGGTGTATTGTATTATGAAATTGACAAACAAGAGCTGGCAAAGGAAGATTTTCTGCTTATCTCACAAAAAGATAATGGCAGCTCCGTTGACACACTCTTAATGTATAATACCTACGATTACCTGGTAGCCCTCCTGTCAAACCAGGCAGATCTGGCAGCAACAGAAAAGATCTTTATCAGATTTACCGAATGGAATAAAATAATCAATGGTACTGGCAGTGAAGACTATATCAATTCACTCTACCATCTTGCCGGTTTATATGCCCGGGGTGGTCAGCCTGAAAAATCCGAGCAGATCATGCGACAGGTCGTAAGTACCTACGAAAAACTGATTGGAAAGGAACAGGATAAGTACATCAGCGCCGTGATCAATCTGGTCACGGTACTCTCCCGGAACGGAAAAACTGCAGAAGCGGAAAAAAACCTGGATGAATTGCTGAGTGATTGCGGGTCCCGACAGAAAAATCAACAGGACCCTTGTAATCAGTTATTGTATCGGTCTGCCATCGCTCTTATTCAGGGAAAAAATCTTCAGTCCGCCGTCAGATACCTGACTGAGTCAATTGACCTTAGCCGGAAGGCCAGCGATTCAGTGACCTTGTTTCAGCAGATCAGTTTGCTCGATTCGGTTTACAGCCTGCAGAACAAAGTGGCAGAACGGGAATCTTTATTAAGGGAACTGATGGCGATACAGGAACAAAAAAAAATCATTACGGATTCCGCCTACTCCGAAATTTTTATCTCTCTTGGTACGGTTTATATTGATCTGCGAAATTATGCCGGTGCCTTCGGCCTCGCCAAAAAATATGATAGCCTCACCCGTGCGATTTTTACAGGCGATACAGAGGCTTATATGAACAGCAGAAGACAAACAGCCTATTTATACAGCCTGAATGAACAGGTGAATCTTTCAGAAAAATATTATCTCGAAGCATTAAGGGTTGCCGGAAAAATCTGGGGGGAAAAATCAAATCGCTACGCCATCCTCCTGCGCAATCTGGGTACGATGTATGCCGGAGCCGGACTGAAACAAAAAGCCTCCGCCATTTTCCTTCATGCAGTATCCATTCTGGAAAATAACAAATCCACTGACTATGATCAGCTGGCTTTTCTGTACCAGAAATTATCGCAGGCTTATGACCGGCAGGCAAAAGA
>DAORJS010000023.1:4130-19116 GCA_035439185.1 Chitinophagaceae bacterium | reverse complement strand
GGATAAATGTGGAATATAATGCGGCACGACCCCTCTCCGTGCATGGAGTGGTTCTGCCAAAGCATCCTGTATTTCCTTTTGTGTGAAAACCTTTCTTTCGGCAAAACGCTCCAACCAGCGGTTTCTTTCTTTGATGATAAAATCATTGTTACGGCCCGGTACCATCACGCCCGGTTTATTCGGAATGATACTGAGTGAAGTGATTTCTGCCAGAGATAAATGATCCGGGTTCTTATTGAAATACAATAGTGAGGCCGCTTTAACACCTTCAATATTCCCTCCGTATGGAACGAGGTTCAGGTACAATTGCAGAATCTCTTTCTTGCTGTATTTGAGTTCCAGTTGCAGGGCCCTGAACATTTCCCGCATCTTGCTCCAGATATTTCTTTTTCCTGGCTCCAGCATTTTGGCCACCTGCATGGTAATGGTACTGGCACCCGACATCCGCCGCATATGAAAAAGGTTACTGAAAAAAGCCCTGATCACCGCAAAAGGATTTACACCGATATGCCGGTAAAAATGGCGATCCTCCTTATTCACAATGGTTTTTTGCAATAAGGGAGAAATTTCATTCAGTTCTGTCTTCATCCGCCATTTCTGGTCGCTGGTCAGATAAGCATTAATGATTTCACCTTTTTGATCGGTGATAATTGTAGAGTATTCCAGCTTATCCGGAACCGGGAAAATCCAGTTCAGAATAAAGAAAAGCAGGATCATGCCCAGGAAGCCCAGCCCCAGTCTTTTGAAGAATCGTACAATTCCCTTCCTGGTTATTTTGAATGAAAACCTGCGCATGTATGAAATTATTGCATTGGCTGCATCCCATCAGATGCAAAATGCAAGCGGAAGCTATGCAGGCTTTAGCCAGTTAACAAATATTTATCGCTTAAAATTTGCAACCCGTTTTATATGCAATGTATCTTTCCTGTCAAATTCCCCGCCTCCGTTATGGAATCAGCGCATTCGTCTGAGGGTAATGAACCCGGCAGACATACCTCAAAAGACATTCCTCCCTAGTGATTTGATTCGTTTTTGTGCGGATGCACCTGATTGGACATACAACTGTGCAAAACAAATGCACGGCTGAATTTTTTACCTGCTCAAATATTTCTACCTTCTCCTAACCATTATACCCCCTAAAAGGCCCAGGCCCCAGGGATATTTAACCACACTTTTATGCGTATTAAACTGTTTTTAGTTCCGCTGCTGGCAGCCGGGGCTATTTTTTTGTCATCCTGTAAAAAGAATGCCATCTCCCTTTCTTTTACCAATGCCAAAGGTGAAGTGCCGGTATTGGGTAACCTGGTTTTCAGGTTCAGTCATTCACTGGCCAAGGATTCCATGCTCAATGCCTGGGATTCCACCGACTATATTTCGTTTGAACCCGCACTCAAAGGCCGGTTCCGCTGGCAAAGCCCGGATGAACTGGTTTTCTCCCCGGCAGAACCTTTACAACCAGCCACTACTTATAAGGCAAAGATCAAAGGGACTGTCCTGAAATTCAGTAAATACAATTCGGTCAAAGGCGGAGATAAAATCAGTTTCCATACGCCGCTTTTGTCGCTCGACAATGCCCAGGTGGTCTGGGTGGGAGAAAGTAATACCAGCGCGATTCCCCAGATTGACCTCCTGTTTAATTACAGGGTCAAGCCGGAAGACCTGAAACAAAAACTGGACATTGAAGTGGATGGTAAAAAGGCAGATTACAGCCTGCTGACAGTGGCAGCAGATAATAAAATGTCAGTCCGTATTAATGGATTAAAAACAGAAGACCGCGATTATGAAACAAAGATTACCATTAATAAAGGATTGGAGCCTGAAAATGGCAATACCAGCACCACCGATGAGATTGTCAATGCCATTAATATCCCTTCACCGTTTACCCTGACCGTTCAGGGAGTGGAATCGGAATATGATGGGGCTGAAGGAGTGGTAAAAGTAGTCACCAGTCAGCAACTCAGCGGCGAGGCGATTAAAAGTTTTATTAAACTGGATCCCGACCTGGACTTTACCGTAGAAGCCAATGATTATGGGTTTACCCTGCGCAGTGATAAGTTTGATACCGAAAAATCCTATGCCCTCCAGATCAATAAAGGCCTGCGGGGTAAACTGGGTGGCGTGATGCGGGAAGATTATAATGGCGGAATTGGTTTTGGAGAATTGGAAGCCGATATCAAATTCACCAACAATAAAGCGGTGTACCTGTCTAAAAAAGGAGCCAGGAATATGGAAGTGCAGATCAGCGGGGTACAAAAAGTAAAACTCGTGATCTCAAAAATCTATGAGAACAACCTGTTGATGTCACAGCGCTATGGCTATTCTCCAAAAGAAAACAGCAGCGGCCCTGATGGAGAAGGGTATGAAGAAGAGTATTACTATGAAGATTACAGCGGTGGCAATGCCATGCTGGGAGATGTGATTTATGAGAAAGAAATTGATACCCGTTCCCTTCCCAAAAGCGGTGGAGGCAGGCTGCTGAATTTTTCGCAGTTTGAAGACCGGCTTCCTGATTTCAAAGGAGTGTATCATGTGATGATCCGTTCCACCGATGATTATTGGGTAAAAGACAGCCGTTTTGTCTCTCTGTCTGATCTTGGATTAATCACGAAAGAAGGCCGCGATAAAATTTATGTCTTTGCAAATTCCATCAAGACCGCCGAACCAATGAATGCCGTGAACGTAGCGGTTTATTCTGTCAACAATCAGCTGATTGGAACGGCCACTACCGATAAAGACGGGATGGCGGCCATCAGTTTTGCGAATAAAGAATTCAGCGGATTTAAACCGGCTATGGTAATTGCCAAAACGGAAGATGATTTTAATTATATGCCTTTCAGCAATACCAGGGTGAATACTTCCCGCTTTGATGTGGGTGGTAAAAGAAACAATGCCGCCGGTTTTGATGCCTATGTATATGCTGAACGCGATGTGTACCGCCCCGGCGAAAAAATTAATTTCTCGGTGATCCTGAGGGATGCAGCCTGGAAAAGTCCGGGCGATATTCCATTGCGGATTAAATTCCTCTTGCCCAATGGAAAAGAACTGAAAACCATCCGCAAAACCCTGAATGAGGAAGGCTCGATGGAAGGCAGTCTGGATATTGCGCTTTCCGCCATCACAGGTTCATATACCATGGAAGTGTACACGTCGAATGAAGTGTTGCTCTCTTCTAAAACTTTTTCAGTGGAAGAGTTTGTTCCGGATCGTATCCGTGTTAAAACTGAACTCGATAAAAAATTTCTTCGTCCCGGCGAAAAAGGAAACCTCAGCATCAATGCCATGAACTTCTTCGGCCCGCCAGCCGCTAACCGGAAATATGAAGCAGAGATTCAGCTGAAGCAGAAAGCATTCAGTCCGGAGAAATTTGAAGGCTATGATTTCAGCCTCGTGAATGCCAACACATTTTATGACAAGCAGGTAAAAGAAGGAAATACTGATGAGGCTGGAAATGCCGTATTTGAATATGAAGTGCCCGCTACCTATCAGAATAGTGGGTTGTTACAGGCCAGTTTCTACAGTACTGTCTTTGATGAAACCGGAAGACCCGTGAGCCGGGGTACGAAGGTAGATGTGTTTACACAGGATGTTTTTGTTGGGATTAAGAATGATGGATACTATTATTATCCGCTCAATCAGCCAATAAAATTCCAGCTGGCTGCGGTGAATAAGGATGGCAATGGTACCAATGCTAACGCCAGGGTGGAACTGATTAAACATGAATACCGCACCGTATTGACCAAAAGTGGTAGTTATTTCCGCTATGAATCGCAAAGGGAAGATAAACTGCTCACCGAACAACAACTGAATGTGAGCAGCAATACAGTCTATACGGCCATTCCCCGTACCCCGGGTGATTATGAGCTGAAAATTTATCTCCCGGGTGCTTCCACCTATATCAGTCGCACATTTTACAGTTATGGTGGCTGGGGGAATGCTAACAGCTCCTTTGAAGTGAGCAGGGAAGGAAATATTGATATTTCCATTGATAAGAAGTCATACAGCACGGGTGAATCCGTCAAAGCGCTTTTCAAAACGCCATTTAGCGGGAAAATGCTGGTAACCCTTGAAACGGATCATATAATTTCCCATCAGATGGTGGAAGTGAGCAATCGCTCTGCCAGTCTGGATCTGAAATTAACCGCTGAACATGTGCCTAATGTCTATATCACTGCCACATTGATCAAGCCACATGAAGTATCGGATATTCCTTTAACAGTTGCTCACGGATTTAAAAATGTTACCGTAGAAGAGAAGAACCGGAAGATACAAGTGGAGATCAATGCGGCGAAAACGGTGCGTTCTAAAACAAAGCAAAAGATCACGGTTACAGCAGCACCGGGCAGTATGGTCACACTTTCTGCTGTTGATAATGGGGTGTTGCAGATCAGTGATTTTAAAACACCGGACCCCTACGATTATTTTTATCAGAAGAAAGCCTTGCAGGTGGCAGGTTATGATTTATATCCATTATTATTCGAAGAAGTCAGGGCCCGTTTAAGCAGTACAGGAGGTGATGGCGATTTTGAACTTGCTACTGAAAAAAGAAACAGTCCGATACAGGCCCGCCGGGTAAAAGTAGTCAGTTACTGGAGTGGTATCAAAAAAGCTTCCGGTAATGGCAAGGTGGAATTTGAAGTGGATGTGCCTCAGTTCAGTGGTGAACTCAGGTTGATGGCTGTGGCTTATAAAGGAAACAGTTTTGGCGCAGCTGATAATACCATGACGGTGGCTGATCCGGTTGTAATCAGTACTGCACTGCCGCGGTTCCTGAGTCCTGGTGATACGGTGAATGTACCGGTAACACTGACTAATACCACGACCAATGCAAGCACAATTACTGCTACGATTGCTACTGAAGGACCCGTGAAAGTGGTGGGTGGCAGCAGTCAGACTGTAAATCTGGCCGCCAAAGGAGAGAACAGTGCAGGATTCAGGATTGTAGCTGATCCTTCTGTAAATGTGGCCAGGGTTACTGTAACGGTGAGTGGCATGGGTGAAAAATTTGTGGATGCTACAGATATCGCGGTACGACCTCCTTCTACTTTGCAAAAGACAAGTGGATCCGGGACGGTCAACGGGGGTAGCAATCAAAAAATAACCATCGGGTTAGGTGATTTCATGCCCAATAGTGTCAATTATAGTCTGGTAGTAAGCCGTTCTCCGGCACTGGAGTTAGGTGAGCAGTTGCGTTACCTCGTACAGTATCCCTATGGTTGTACAGAGCAAACCGTATCGGCAGCATTCCCTCAGTTGTATTATGGCGATTTGTCGGACCTGATGCAGGCCGGCAAACAGCAGCAGAAACTGAATGCCAATACCAATATCATCGAGGCCATCCGCAAAATTAAAATGCGTCAGTTGTATAACGGGGCTGTCACTTTATGGGATGGCGAGGGCAGGGAAGACTGGTGGACCACGATTTATGCGGCCCATTTCCTGCTGGAAGCAAGAAAGGCAGGGTTTGAAGTGGATAATAGTCTGCTCAGTACCATGCTGAATTATATCAGTAACAAGCTCAAGAACAGAGAGACTATTACTTATTATTATAACCGTGATCAGAATAAGAAAATAGCACCGAAGGAAGTGGCTTATGGATTGTATGTACTGGCATTAGCCGGTAAAACAAATGTTCCTGCCATGAACTATTATAAAGCCAATACGGCATTGCTGGCGCTGGATAGCCGTTATCTGCTGGCAGCGGCTTATGCAACAGCTGGTGATAAAAGATCATTCTCTTCGATGTTGCCGGCTTCTTTCAGCGGAGAGGAATCTGTACCGCAAACCGGTGGCAGTTATTATTCTGATATCAGGGATGAAGCCATTGCACTGAATGCATTACTGGAAGTGGATCCCGGTAATGCGCAGACAGGTACCATGGTAAAACATGTAGCGGCTAAATTGAAATCCAGACGCTGGCTCAGTACACAGGAAAGGGCATTTGCCTTTCTGGCCCTGGGCAAGCATGCAAGAATGGCCAATAGTTCTACGGCTACTGCTGAGATTAAAGTCAATGGAAAAACAGTAGGAACAGTGGATGAGAAAAGCTGGACCGCAGACATGAAAACACTGGGTGGCAATAATATTGAAATAGCAGCCAAGGGTAATGGGCGCTTGTATTATTTCTGGCAGGCCGAAGGGATCAGTGTCAGTGGTGCCTATACTGAAGAAGACAGTTATCTGAAAGTGCGGAAACGCTTCTTTGACCGGAATGGCAAGCCCATCACAGGTAATACATTCAAACAAAACGATCTGATCATTATTGGCATTACCCTGGAGCGTTCATTTAATACAGCAATTGAAAATGTGGTGATCACGGATTTGTTGCCGGCCGGATTTGAAATTGAAAACCCCAGGACCAAAGAAATACCTGGGATGGACTGGATCAAGGATGGATTGACACCGGATGCATTGGATCTGCGTGATGACCGGATTCATTTCTTTGTGAATGCGGATCAGGCTAAGCAAACCTATTATTATGCAGTTCGTGCGGTATCACCGGGTTCATATAAAATGGGACCTGTGAATGCAGATGCGATGTATAATGGGGAGTATCATTCTTATAATGGGGCAGGATACATCAGGATTTTAAAATAGTATATTCAATACGAAAAGGGGTTGTACACTCACCGGTGTACAACCCTTTTATTTTTTTAATTAATTAACTGGCACATCAAATGTTCCTTCCGTAATGGTTTTAAAGCCGGGTCCCCAGCCACTGCCTTCATACACTCTTCCATAGAATGTACCTTTTACATTGTTGTTGGTAATGCTGGTAATCACTATTGTTACAGGATTAACAGTTGAAATGCCATACCAGAACTGGGCAGTTGGTGTATAGTAATAGAATTGCGCTATCGTTGCAGGTAATCCCCCTTGTCCGTAAGTTCCGGGTACAATGAATGTACCTGCCTGGGTGCGGTTGATGTCAAGGCTGATTTTTTCGGTTCCGGTCACAGATACATTTCCCCGGATTTCAATAGCCTGTCCCCAGGATGGAGTAGGAAATACGGTCATTGCATTGGCATCAATATTAAAACTGGTAAAAACGCCATCGATTTTACAGGTAATAATACCCGTAGCGGCACCCCCATTGCTTTGAGTGTTGATGTCAAATTTGCAACCAGAAGGGCCGGCGATTGTAAAACTGTGTGTGCCTGTATCAAGCGGGGTGCCGATTCCGTACAGTGTCACATTTTTCAGACCGGTGCTGGTGAAATTGCCGGCTCCGTTAAAAACCATTCCGTTAACGGATGGAGCCGTGCTGATTGAATAAGTTCCGGGACTGGTAACATTGACCTGAATATTGATATTGTTTCCGGCATTCAAAGTTACTCCGGCTTTATAAGTACCGTTAATGGTTATCGGGTTACACTGACCGGGGCTTCCTGTAGTTGTAAAAACTGCTGCTGTGCCGGCTGGAGAAAAATTGACAGGGAAGAGGCATTGGGATATACCTGGTAAAACAGCAAAGTTAAAAGTGCCGGAACTGGTAGCAGTTCCGGATGCATAAAGCAATACCTGCTGGCTCCCCGGCACATTAAAATTGCCACTGCCTGAGAAACTGATACCATTTTGGGTATTGGTACTGATTAAATAAGTGCCAGGCAAACTAACGGATACATCAATCCGGATATAGTTTTGAGGCGTCATGGCTGTCCCGGCACTGTAATTACCATTCACTATAACTCCGGTACAATTTCCTCCTGCATTTCCTAAACTGAAAACGGCAGTGGCCCCGGTACTTTGTGTGATGCTGATAGGCAGTGTGCAGCTGCTGTTATTAAACCGTATAGTATAATTGCTGATTCCGGCTGTATTGGGAGTCCCATTTCCGGCGAGACGGATGCTGCTGATACCCGTATCTGCCATATTCCCCGATGCCCTGAATGAAATGCCATTGATTGTATCCGTGTAAATGTTGTAACTGCCTGTGGTTACAAACCTGACTGAAACATCTATATAATTTGAAGCCGTGAGCGCCAGATCCTTTTTGTAAATCCCATTTACTGTATATCCAAGACAATCATTGTTATTGGCTTTCAAAGTTCCCTGAGCCACCGGGTAGTCCGGAGCAGGTTCTTTCTGGCAGGAATAAAAAGCTGTAATGACTGCTGTCACCAACAGCATGGAATAAAAAATCTTCATGGCTAATTAAATTAAAAATCCACGTCAAAATTAGGAGAATATGATTTTGTATTCTCTCAACATGATCAGAGGGCTTCAAATGAATATTTAATTAAATACGATTCAAGGAAGTCAATAAAAAAAGCCCGACCCTTACAGGCCAGGCTTTAAAGCGTCGTGTATCAGGAATGATTAATAATCGTTGTTATAACCACCACGGTCACGGTTGTAACCGCCGCCGCCGCCGCCTTTTTTAAAGCCGCCGCCACCGCCGCCGCCGAAGCTTCTTTTCTTGAAGCCACCGCCGCCACCGCCTTCGGGTTTAGGACGACTTTCGTTAACGACAATGTTACGGCCGTCCACTTCAGAACCGTTTAATGCTGCAATAGCGGCCTGGGCTGCTGCATCATCTGACATTTCAACAAAACCAAAGCCTTTGCTGCGGTTAGTGAATTTGTCTGTAACGATTTTTGCTGAAGTTACTTCGCCGTAAGAGGCGAAAAGGTTTGCCAGGTCCTGATCTTTCAGGTTCCAGCTGATGTTGCCTACGTAAATGTTCATTTTTGAGAGATTATTGAAAAAATAAAAGTGCTAACAGTAAACAGTAACCGATGAACATTCACAGGATGAAATGGGAATCGTTCAGGACTTGAAACTGTAAAGAACACCAATAACAGGACAAAATAAAGCTTTTTTCGGATAGTACGTACATTTTCCTGAAAATCATCCAATACTTAAGATATCAGGTTGATTTAAAGCTTATTAGAAGGGGGGAGGATATAAAAAAACCTCCCCGGAGGGAGGTTTTTTCCATTGCTGGAAAGCAATTATTCGGCAACTACTTCAAAATCCACTTCCGTACTGTGTCCGTTTCCGAACTCAATCGTGGCTTTGTAATTACCCAGTTCTTTTACTTCGTCAACGATGCTGATCTTCTTGCGATCGATTTCATAACCTCTTTGCTCACGGATCGCACGACCGATTTGCAGGGAAGTAACGCTACCGAAGATTTTACCACTGGTACCGGTTTTGGCACCGATTTTCAGCGGAGCTTCTTTCAGTTTGGCAATTACACTATTGATCTCGGCCATCATTTTCTCTTCTTTCTTGCGCACCTGCTTCAGTCTTTCTTCCAGTTGGGCTTTGTTACTGGAACTGTTCTCTACGGCCAGCTGACGGGGCAGGAGGAAATTACGGGCATACCCGTTTCTTACCTTCACTACTTCATTCTTGGCACCGAGATTGTCTACATCCTGAATTAAAATAACTTCCATTGTTTTGTTTTTATCACCTTCCGCGTCCCAGCCTTCCGGCTGTCTCCCCGGCTTTATTGCCGGGGGTTAGGGAGGGTGTGATGAATTAATATTATTTCAAAAGATCGGTTACATAAGGCAGCAGGGCCATCTGACGGGCTTTCTTTACCGCATCAGAAACCTTGCGCTGATATTTCAGGCTGTTTCCACTCAGGCGGCGGGGTAATAATTTACCCTGCTCATTCAGGAATTTTTTCAGGAACTCCACATCCTTATAATCAATATAACGGATGCCGTACTTTTTGAAACGGCAGAATTTCTTTACCCTTTTATCGCTTTTAATCGCGGTGAGGTATTTGATTTCGTTCTTTGCCATGATATTAAGCCTCCACTGCTTTTTCGTTACCAGTTGCTACACCGCTTCTCTTTTTTGCATTGTACTGGACGGCGTATTTATCCAGTTTAGTGCAGAGGTGACGCAGAATATGCTCGTCACGTAACATTTGAATTTTCAGCTTCTCGTTGAAGTCTGAAGGAGCAGTGTACTCCATTACCCAGTACAATCCGGTTGTTTTTTTCTGGACAGAATAGGCGAGAGATTTCAGGCCCCAGGGATTTTCTGCTACTACGGTTCCACCGGCATCAGTCACCATCTTGGCATACTTTTTTTGCTCGGCTTTGAACTCGTCGTCGCTCAGAACAGGGGTGAAAATCACCATCAGTTCGTAGTTGTTCATTGCATGATGTTTATCCCGATCAGGATCGGGAATGGTTAAAAAATTGATTTTCCCATTGGACAGTCCCGGTATTAAAACCGGAAAAGAAACCTGCTACCGGCAGGTTTTGGGGCGGCAAAGATAGGGAGTTTTTCCCGGAAATTGAACCCAGGACCAGGGTTTTGTAAAGAAATTTCAGGACTAATAAAAAGGTATAAATAGTTGAAAAACAACAGATAAAATCAGAATCCCTTTTTAACCTGGGGTACTTTTTTGAGCATAACCAGATAAGTGGGGAAGTGATCACTGTACCCGCCCCGGTAGGTATTACCATCCCAGGTACGCATCGGGTACCCTTTATACCGGCCCCTGTTTTCAACCAGGTACTCTTTGAAAAAGATATGTTGCTGATAAAAAAAGAGTCCGGTTTGTTCCTTCTTCAGCCAGGGGTATGAAATGATAATCTGATCAAAAAGCCCCCAGGCATCCTGATAAGCCAGTGTGCCGGTACCTTTTTTATACAATTCTGTCCAGGGATTATAAAAACCTCCCTTTATTACATCTCCGGCAGCAGCTTTCGCACCAATGACCCTGGTGACACTTTCGTTGACGGGATCATCATTCAGATCACCCATGATGACCACTTTGGCATTGGGCTCTGTTTTGGCAATAGAATCAATATGATTTTTGCAAACCTGGGCAGCTGCAAGTCTTCCGGGCTCACTTCTTTTTTCTCCACCTACGCGGCTGGGCCAGTGGTTCACATAGATGTGCACGGTCTCGCCATCCAGCTTTCCCTTTACCCATAAAATATCACGGGTATAATAAGCATCTTTCGCTCCGCCGGGAAGCTGAACATATAATTTATCGCTGGCCTCCGGAGTAAAATATTTGGGATTGTATAAAAGTCCCACATCCACACCACGGGCATCCTTTGAATCATAATGGATAATCTTATACTTTCTTTTTTCAATCAGTTGCTGATTCACCAGATCATGCAGCACGGTGTCATTCTCTACTTCTGCCACACCAAGAATCGCGGGGCCATCAGGATTCACTTCAATTCCCATCTGTGAAATAACCGTAGCCAGTTTACCCAGTTTGTCGAAATAAATGGTTCCGTTATAATTACGTGGTCCATTAGGTGTGAACTCCTCGTCGTTGACCATTGGATTATCCAGTGTATCAAACAGGTTCTCAAGATTATAGAAACCAATAATAACCGGCTTGTAATCAGATTTCTGTGAAAAAGAAAGGAGGGCAGTGGCCGTAAAAAGACCAAGTAGTATTAATTTTTTCATATTCAATAACCCGGTGGGTGTGCGAAATTACTGAAACCAATGACGATTACAATTCAATAAAAGATGTCCCAGGTTATCTAATAATTATGTGTCTATCTTTTTATAACATGTTATACTAACAGTTGTACTTTTGCCCTCTTGAAAAAATACTAACATGCTAAAAATGAGAATGATACTGTTGTTTCTCCTCTTTATGGGAACAGCAGCTTTCGCGCAGACGGATTCCACAGCAAAAAAAGACACGTCCATTGTTGATGAATTAAAAGAAGGAGTATTGGACAATATTCCGGTGGTGTCATTAGATGAAAATGACCTGGGAGATGGTGCCACACAAGGAGTTTCTTCCCTGCTCACAGCCGGACGTGATCCGTTTTATTCTGCTGCCCAATTCAACTTCAGTGCTGTACGTTTTCGTATCCGCGGCTACGACAATGATCTATTCAGTACATACATGAATGGTATACCGATGGATAACCTGGACAATGGATTCACCCCTTTCGGTTTATGGGGAGGACTCAATGATGTGATGCGCAACCGCGACATCTCCTGGGGACTTCGTCATAATACATTTGCCTTCGGCGATATTGGCAGCAATACCAATATTGATTCAAGAGCCAGCCGCCAAAGGGCACAAACCAGTATCGGATATGCAGCGTCCAACCGGAATTATAATAACCGGTTGATGCTGACACATTCCACCGGTCTCAGTAAAAAAGGCTGGGCCTTTACCTTAAGTGGCAGCCGCCGCTGGGCTGAAGAAGGCTATGTACCGGGTACTTTTTATAATGGCTACGCCTACTTTGTTGCAGTTGATAAACGTATCGGACAAAATCATCTGCTTTCCCTGACCGCATTCGGGGCTCCGACAGAAAACGGAAGACAGGGTGCTGCGGTCACTGAAATGCTGGATCTGGCCGGTACCAATTATTATAATCCGAACTGGGGTTACCAGAACGGAGAAAAAAGAAATGCGAGCATCGGAAGGACTCACCAGCCGGTGATTATTATGACCCATGATTTTCGGCTGAATAATACCACCACGCTGACAACAGCTGCTGGTTTTTCATTTGGTAAACGCAGTGTAACCGCATTGGACTGGTATAATTCTGCAGACCCAAGACCCGATTACTACCGCTACCTCCCCAGTTATACTTCAACCTGGGCCAGCAGTACTGATCCCGCTCAGGGCCAGATGTTGTATGACCTGATGAAGAGTGATATCAATTACCGCCAGATCAACTGGCAAAGACTCTATGATATTAACCGCGATAGTTATGCTACAATCAATGATGTAAACGGAGTGCCGGGCAATACTGTCAGCGGCCGCCGTTCCCGTTATATTATTGAAGAGCGGATCATCAATACACAACGCTTTAATGCAAATTCAGTGATCAATACCAAGTTTGGAGAGAATATTGATTTTACTGCCGGAGCCTCCTACCAGTTGCAGCGCAACCATTATTATAAAGAAATTGATGACCTGCTGGGTGGCGATTTTTATGTGAACGTAAACCAGTTTGCTGAAAGAGATTTTCCTGCTAATAATACAGTGAATCAGTTTGATCTGGATAATCCCAACCGCATCCTGAAAAAGGGTGATCAGTTCGGGTATGATTATAATATCAATATCAGCCGGGCCGCTGCCTGGGCGCAGGGTGTATTTAAGTTCAATAAAGTTGACTTCTTCCTGGCTGCGACCGTTTCCCAGACAGAATTTTACCGGGAAGGACATATCCGGAATGGATTATTCCCCACTGATTCAAAAGGAGAAGGTATCCGCAATCAATTCACCAACTATGGTGGGAAGGGTGGTGTAACTTATAAAATCAATGGCAGGAACTATGTGTTTGCCAACGCTTCCTATCAAACCCGTTCTCCCTATTTTGAAAACGTTTATGTTTCACCCCGTACCCGCAACGCACAACAGGCGAATGTAACCAGCGAAACCATCCAGACTGCCGAGGCAGGATATGTAATGAATGCCCCGAAATTCAAAATCAGATTAAGCGGTTACTATACCAAATTTGAAGATGGAATGGATGTGATGTCCTTTTATCATGATACCTATCAGAATTTTGTGAACTATGCAATCAGCGGAATCGACAAACTTCACTTCGGCGGTGAGTTTGGTATCGAAGCCAAACTTTCTCCAACCATCACCGTAAATGCTGCCGCTGCACTGGGCCGTTATTATTATGACAGCAAGCAAAGTGCGGTGATTACCGTTGACAACAGTGCTTCCATTCTCGGACAGCAACTCATTTATGCTGAAAATTTCAAAGTTCCTTCCACTCCAATGGAAGCCTATAGTCTTGGGGTTTCTTACCGTTCCCCCAAATTCTGGTTCATCAGTCTGACCGGTAACTATTTTGATCAGTCCTATCTGAGCATGAACCCGCTCCGCCGTACCTGGGATGCCCTCAAATTTGTAGCTCCCGGAACTGCCGGTTACAATGAAATATTCAATCAGACAAAATTTGACCGCCAGTATACCGTGGACTTTTTCGGAGGTTATTCCTGGAAACTGCCAAAGGACCTGGAAGTGAATAAGAAGCCTACCTATCTGGTATTTAATCTGGGTGTGAACAATCTGCTGAACAATAAGGATATCGTAACAGGAGGGTTTGAACAACTCCGTTATGACGCACAGACAGCCACCACTGATCCGATTCAGGTTGGTAAGTTCCCGGCAAAATATTTCTATGCCTACGGACTTAATTTCTTTGCCAGCATCACATTCCGTTTCTAAAAAAAGAAAAGCACTGATAAAATATAAACTTATGCGACTGAAGAAATTTTACAGCACTCCGTTCACTGCCCTGCTTCTCCTGCTGGCGGTGATGAATGCTTCCTGCGATAAACAGCCTATCGGCCCGGAAGGTCCTGATCCATTAGGCCCTGGCGATTACATGACTTTTGCTGCCTTCAGGGCCCTTTACCCCGGTAGCGGAGATTTTCCCATACCAACAGGTACTAAAAGAATCAGGGGTACAGTGATTTCGAATAATATCAATGAAGCAAGCGGCGTGTACCGTTTACAGGATGAGAGCGGAGCCGGTATCTACCTTTTTACCGTGATCGGTTCTCCCATTTACCCGATGGGTTCAGTTCTTGAAATTGATGCGACCGGCGGTGGTAAACTCACTTTATACAACGGAGACCTGGAGCTGATGAGTGTGCCACAGGCCAATATTGTACAAACCAGTGGTGCAATAACCATTTCTCCACGGGTGGCAACAGTAGCTGAAATTGTAACCAATAAAAATACCTGGGCATCCACCCTTGTAAAAATCAATAATGTTACCTCCATTACCCAGGCTTCTTCCAATAGTACCGGGGTGACTTATAATGTTACGGATGCAACAGGTACCCTTTCCATGTTTGTGCGTACCGTTTCCGGTATTACCGTCAATCTCAGCGGTACATCTGTTACCGGTTATGTTTCCATATTTAATACTACCACACAGGTGGGAATAAGGACGGCTGCTGATATCCAGTAAGCCTTTTGAAATTAATTAAGAAACTGAAATAAAGAATTATGAAATATATGTTCAACAGGAAATACGGATTCATGGCACTGGTACTCGCAGTG
>DAORJS010000023.1:0-4030 GCA_035439185.1 Chitinophagaceae bacterium | reverse complement strand
TATATCAGTCAGGGTGGTGTTACCCTGCTGGCCACCAATCTGCAGGATCAGCATATTATCAAGGGGGCATTGAATCAGCCCCTGGTGCCTAAACTGGTAACCGTATCACAACTGAGTACAACCCTGCAGGATCCTTATGTGAGCACATTGATCAAACTGGTAGGATATGAATTTACCTCCGGTGACCGGGCCAAAAACTATGCGGATGATAACGCATCCGGCAACAGGCTGATCCAGGATTGTTCGGCTTTGTCTGCTAACCGGATTACTTTACGTACCAGTAACTATTGCAATTTCGCCACCCTCCCGGTTGCTCAGGGTAATGGTGAAATCATTGCAGTATATTCTTATTTCGGCTCTACCAAGCAATTAACGATCAGGGATACGACAGATGTCAGATTTTACAATCCCCGTTGCCCCACTGCCACTGGGGATGGACAAATCAACCTGGGTACTACCTCTCCGTTCAATATCAATTTCGACAACCTGGGTACCGCAGGTCTTCCTGCAGGTGTATATGTTAAACAGGATGCTTCCAATTCTTATATCGGAAATGAGGGATCTGTGTACCAGAATAATTTCAATAGTGCTACAGCCTGGAATCAAACCAGTCTCGGCTTTAAGAATTTCGCTTCGGCTACCGGGCTTACTTCAACAACATCTTCTGCAGCCCAGGCCACTGCTACCAACAGGGCATTGGGTGTCAGACAAACGGGTACGGCCGGAAGTGGCGGGGATCCGGGTGCTGCATTTGCCTTCCTCTTGTCCAATACTACGGGTAAGAGCAACCTGCAACTGGAATTCAAATTACAATCCCTGGATGCGCCGGTTTCGGCTGGAAGAACCACCACCTGGAGAGTGGATTATGGAACCGGTTTGAACCCCGCTTTTTTCTCAACGGTGACAACCAGTCCTGCTACATTGCAAACAATCAATGGCAGTTTCCTGAATAATACGGTTACCGTGAATTTTGGTAATCTGCTGAATAATATTACGCAGCCGGTTTGGATAAGGATCGTCACATTATCCAGTACCACCGGTGGTGGTAACCGGCCTTCAACAGGTATTGATGATGTGAAATTTAGCTGGAATTAAAAGAAATAACAGCCACTTATCTGTATAAATGAGATGGCTTAATATTTATGATAATATAATCAAGTATGAAAAAAGTCATTACGTTAGTTGCACTGGTTATGCTGGTGATTTCGTCAAAAGCCCAACTTTTAGTACATGAACCATTCAACTATACTCCGGATCCAATACTAGGTCTTTGGACACAGAGTACTGCAACCTGGCTCCGTATTAACACAGGGGATTCTGTGTTAGTTACATCAGGAAACCTTACTTATCCAGGGCTTCCTGCTTCTGCCGGAAATAAAGTTTCTTTTGATGCTAATGGAAGTGACTACTATCGTGTTGTTACAGGATCACCAGTTACTTCGGGTTCTGTTTATTACTCTTTTATATTAAATGTTTCTTCATTGGGTGGACTGGCAACAACCGGTGGGTACTTTACCAGCCTGATTCAGGGAGGATCAACAACAAGTTATGGAGCATCCATATGGACCAGACTTAGCAGTACAGCCGGTAAATACAATATTGGAATTTCTACCAGGAGTAACTCGACCGTAACATGGCTGTCAACTAATTTTGATCCGGGTACACCTTACTTTGTTGTGGGTGCATATGACATAATTTCCGGTACAGCAAACGATGTAGCAAGAATATGGGTTAATACATCGGCAATAGGCGGAGCAGAACCTGCTGCGGATGCAACAAGTGTTGCGGGGACAGACCTGACAGCAAGTGGAATTGACAAGGTTTTGCTTCGTCAGGATGCGGCAACTACTACTCCTTTCATTGATTTTGATGAACTGAGAGTGGGCACTACCTGGCAGTCTGTAACTCCTTCTGGAGTTGTGCCAGTAATCACAGCTTCCACCTTAACAGGTTTCGGTAATGTCTGTATCAATACCTCCGCAGGGCCTAATTCATTTACAATCTCAGGTACCAACCTGACCACGGCCAATGTAACAGTAGCCGCCCTTCCCGGATTTACTTATTCCACCAGTGCCGGTGGTAGCTATACTACCTCACTCAGTTTAACACAGCCCGGTGGTACTTATAGCCAGGAAATCTTTGTACGTTTCGATCCTACTGCCGTGCAATCATACAATGGAAATATTGCCATTGCTGGTGGGGGCGTAACGGTTCCTGTAAACGTTGCTGCCACGGGAGCAGGCGTTAATACCATTGCAACTGTAAGCACAGGTGCTGCCACGGCGATTACCCAGACCACCGCAACCGCAGAGGGCACTATCACCACAATTGGCTGTTCTGCCATCACAGCCTATGGGATAGAATACAGTACCAGCACTGGGTTCACTCCTGGCACGGGTACGCAGGTTCCGTCTTCTAACCTGAGCGGCGGAATTTTTACTTCAGCGCTTGCAGGTCTCAGTGCCAATACGCCTTATTATTACCGGGCCTACGCCACGAATAATGGTGGTACAGCATATGGACCGGAGCAAACCTTTACCACATTAGCCGCAGCTATACCCACTCTTACCGCCGGTACCCTTGCTGATTTCGGAAATGTATGTATTTCACTGGGTGCAGGCCCCAATTCATTTACCATCACCGGAACAGACCTGACCAATGCAGATGTTACGGTGAGTGCATTAACCGGATTTAGTTTTTCAACCAGCGCCGGAGGTCCGTTCACAGCCTCATTAACTATACCACAACCAGGGGGTGCCTTTTCACAGGAAATATTTGTGCTCTTCACGCCATCAGCAGTTTTGTCATACAATGGAAATATTGTTGTTGATGGTGGCGGGGCTGCATCCATTAATGTGGCTGCTACCGGTTCCGGAGTCAATACAACCCCAACTGTTACTACCGGAGTAGCCAGCAGCCTGACAACTGTTTCCGCAACAGCAGCTGGTTTGATTAGTAATACGGGATGTTCCTCCATTACCGGTTATGGTATTGAGTACAGCACCACGGCTGGATTCGTGAATGGTACCGGTACACAGGTACCCTCTTCCAATCTCAGCAGCGGAAACTTTAGTTCTAATCTGACCGGTCTTGCTCCGAATACACCTTACTACTATAAAGCCTATGCTACCAACGATGGAGGTACCGCTTATGGGAATGAGGAAACTTTCACCACACTGGCGCTGACACCAACACTGAATGCAACAGCCCTTGCTGCTTTTGGTAATATTTGTATCAATACCACTGCAGGTCCCAATAGTTTTACCATTAATGGTTCTGCGCTTGCTGCAGGTGATGTTACGGTAGGCCCGCTGGCAGGTTTCAGTTTCTCCACTACAGCAGGTGGAACCTACAGCACCACACTGACTATTACACAACCGGGCGGAACCTTTGCCCAGGATATATTTGTGACATTCACGCCGACAGCTGTTCAGTCTTATGACGGTAATATACCTGTGAGCGGAGGCGGTGCAACAGCTATTACTGTTCCTGCATCAGGTTCAGGAATCAATACGGCACCTGCTGTTGTTACGGGTGGTTCTTCCGCAATTACAGCGATTGCTGCAACGGCTGCCGGTACGATCAGCAGTTCCGGTTGTTCTGCTATTACCGTGTATGGTATCGAA
The DNA here is from genome assembly GCA_035439185.1 of Chitinophagaceae bacterium. Lineage (GTDB taxonomy): Bacteria > Bacteroidota > Bacteroidia > Chitinophagales > Chitinophagaceae > JJ008. The sequence goes on along the minus strand of DAORJS010000023.1, from coordinate 404 downwards.
TTCAGTACGGTCAACGGATTTGCAAATGGTACTGGTACTCAGGTAGCTTCTTCAAATATCTCCGGAGGAAATTATACTTCAGCATTAACCGGTCTGATTCCTTCCACCACTTATTATTATAAAGCTTATGCCACCAATGCAGGCGGTACCACCTGGGGCAGTCAGCAATCTTTTGTTACGGCTACCCCTTCTGTCAGTGCAACCACACTCACTGCTTTTGGTAATGTCTGCCTGAATACCGTAGCAGGTCCCAATTCATTCACGATTACCGGAACCAATCTGACTACGGCCAACGTCACCGTAGCTGCCCTGGCCGGTTATACCTATTCCACAACCTCAAACGGTACCTGTACAAGCACTTTAAGTTTCACACAACCTGGTGGTGCATTCAGTCAGCAGGTATT
>DAORJS010000022.1:0-19279 GCA_035439185.1 Chitinophagaceae bacterium | reverse complement strand
GCTTTAAAACTCTTTACCAGTTGGGCATCCATGGTAATGGTGGTATTGAGTGCTTTGCTGATCGGGCAATTGGCCTTGGCATCCTCGGCATACTGCGGGAAATCCTTGGCTTTCAGCTTGGGTACTTTCACTTTAACTTCCAGGTGGCTGCCGGTGATGGCGCCGCCTTCGAGGGTGACGGTACATTTTGTTTCGATACGGGTGGGGGTAAACCCTGCTGCACCCAAAACAAAACTAAGCTTCATGGAGAAACAACCGGCATGTGCGGCTGCAATCAGTTCTTCGGGATTGGTATAGGTACCATCCTCAAACCGGCTTCTGAAATCGTAGCTTTTATTTTTAATTACACCGGATTGAGTGAGCAGTTTCCCGCTTCCTTCTTTACCGGAACCTTTCCAGTTGGCAGTTGCTGATCGTTTCATAAATAAAATTTGGTTTTTTTATTGTGGTTGTTGAATATCATCCAATTCAGCCAGTCTGTTCTCCGGCTCATTGTATTCAATAATAAAATTATTCTTTCCTTCCCCGATAATAATCTTCAGGAATTTTTGCTGAACCAGTTCCAGCAGGGACAGAAAGAGGAAGATCGCATGCACCCTGTTCTCGGCGGTATCAAAGATCCGTTCGAAAGAAAGGGTCTGTTGTTCCCGGGCCATGACCAGCATCCGGTCACGGCTGGTTTCCATGGTATAATTGTACTGTACCACTGTATGTACCGGTTTATTCATCCGGTCGCTGAATTTTTGCATAGCCCTTTCAAAGGCCTTCATCAGCTTAAACAGGGTGATATTATGAATCTCCGTACCCTCACTTTCTTCTTCTCCGATCTGGGAAAGTTCTTTTTCAATATTCCCCCGCTTAACCATCAGCATCCGCATGGCTTCCATTTCGGCCATCTGGGCTGATGCTTCCTTAAAGCGTTTATATTCCAGGATTTTGTTGATCAGTTCCTGACGGGGGTCAATTTCATTTCCCTGGGCATCCAGTTCCTTGCGGGGCAGGAGCATTTTTGCCTTGATCCGCATCAGGGTGGAGATAAAGAGGATAAATTCACTGCTCAGCTCAATATTCAATTCTTCGCTCTGGTGGATATAATCCAGAAAATCATTGATGATATTGGTGATGGGAATATTATAAATATCCAGTTCATCCCGCTCAATAAAAAAAAGCAGGAGGTCAAAAGGGCCTTCAAACTGGGGTAATTTAATCTGGTACGATGTCTGCTGCACTTTACTTGGTTGTAAACGGTAAAAAAAAGTCCTGTACTCAATCTGTGTGTACAGGACTTACAAAAGTAAGGGAATCGGCAATAGGCCAAAAACCCGGTTTTTTACTATTTTTTCAGGGCATCCCTGATCTCACGGAGCAGTTGAATATCTTCCGGCGTGGGGGCAGGTGCAGCCGGAGCAGCTTCTTCTTTCTTTTTCATTGAATTCATGGCCTTGATGACCAGGAAGAGCACAAAGGCGATCAGGATGAAATCGATTACTGCCTGGAGGAATAAGCCCACCGGAAAAACGGCCGAGCCTGCGGTAACGGTCAATTCTGATAAGCCTCCTTTACCCATGATCATGGCAATCAGCGGGCTGATGATACTTTCGTTGAACTTAGTGACAATATTCCCGAAAGCGCCACCGATTACAACCGCCACGGCCAGGTCAACAATGTTTCCTTTCATGGCAAATTCCTTGAATTCTTTAAGCATTCCCATAACAAATTGGTTTTTTTGTGTGATAAAAAATGAATTGAACCCGCTCAAAGGCTTAATAGAATGGCGACCCAATATAAATGAAAGCCGGGAGATTTTATTTTTTTAATCCGGGAAACTGCATCCCCAATCCACTAAGTAATGAATGGAGTGCCGATGCAATAACAAACTCCTTGTACCAGTTCTGATCCGCGGGTACGATGATCCATTCCGGACGGTTACATTCATTGAAACAATCTTCATACATCTGCATGTACAGATCCCAGAGTTTGGCCTCGTCAAAATCTTTTTCGTTGTATTTCCACATCTTGGCAGGATCTTTCATTCTCTCTGACAAACGCTCGTGTTGCTCCTCCGGTGAAATATGCAGATAAAATTTAAGGATATGGGTATGATTATGTTCCTGCAGCAGTTGTTCAAAATCATTGATGGCTTTCATTCTTTTAACCGCTGTTTCATCATCACACCATTTATGTACCCGGGTAATCAGGATATCTTCATAATGAGAGCGGTTAAAGACCTGGATCATACCTTTGGCCGGGGCGTGCTGATGGATTCTCCAGAGAAAATCATGGGCGAGTTCTTCTGCAGTTGGTGCCTTATATGATTTTACCGTTACACCCTGTGGGTTCATATTGCCCAGTACATTCCGGATGACTCCGTCTTTGCCACTGCCATCCATTCCCTGAATCACCACCAGTACCGAATGCTTCCCTTCAGCAAACAGGAGATTTTGTAACTCATCCAGTTCTGCCACCAGCTTTTCCGTTTTTTCACGGGTTTCTTTTTTATCCAGTTCTTCCGGAGCCCGTGTGGACAGGTCCTTCAGTGTGATTTTTCCCATAACATTGATTTGCGTCACAATATACTATTTCATCTCAATCAAAATTATTGTGGCAGGCTGCTGCCGTTTCATGACCTTTGCCGCTCCAAAATTTATTTCATGAATAACAGGATGCTGAGCTGGATATTATATGGGGTGCTATGTCTGATCTGGGGTAGCAGTTTCCTGCTGATGCTGATCGGGTTGGAAAAACTGAATGCCTGGCAGGTGGCTGCCATCCGTCTTTTTTCTGCGGGTGTGATCCTGCTGCCCTTTGCCTGGAAAGTAATGCAACGGATTCCAAAAGAAAAGATCAGCTTTATCATTCTTTCCGGATTCTTAGGTAGCTTCTTCCCCGCTTTTTTGTTTTGTCTGGCCGAAACGAAACTGGACAGTTCTTTTGCGGGTACCCTGAATTCACTGACTCCCATTTTTGTATTGATTGTAGGCGCATCCTTCTTTCAGCTTAAAGTGAATCGGCGCCAGGTACTGGGTATCCTGATCAGTTTCACCGGCAGCATCCTTCTTTTTTTATCGAAGAGCGGTAAAACCGGCGACCTGATGTATATCGGTTTTATAGTACTGGCTACTTTTCTGTATGGATTAAATGTGAATATGGTCTCCCGCAAACTGAAAGAAGTCGCTTCATTTGATATTGCTGTGCTTGCCTTTTCATTTCTGACCATCCCTTCCCTTATTATCCTGCTTGTTTTTCAAACACATCAGTTGAATTTATCAGATAGTCAGACATTATGGTCGGTACTGGCCAGTGCAGGGCTAGGCATTGCCGGTACTACGGTGGCATCCATTCTTTTTTATATTTTATTAAAAAGAGCCGGGGGAGTATTTGCCAGTACGGTAACTTATGGAATACCATTTGTGGCGATTGGCTGGGGGCTGGTATATAATGAAAAAATTACAGTGGCGGTTGTGCTTAGTTTGCTGTTGATCCTGCTGGGAATTCTGATTACGAATCTGAAGGAGAAAAAGGTAGTTACAAAAGTGGGGGGATGACATTTCACGCTCGCAGAGTCCTGTGGACAAAGGGCGCAAAGAATAACTCACCATACTCACGAAGTGAGTATTATCCGTATTTATCCGTTTTCAAAACTTCGAACACTCAGATTATCTATTTTAAAATCAGCATAAAAAATCCGTTCTAATCCGTTCAATCCGCGTCATCCGTGTTCCTATTTAATTTTTGTCCAAAGGACTCTTCGAGCAAAGCAAAATCTTTATCCGCAATATGTTTCCTACAAAGACACTAAGAACACAAAGCGCATCTCATCGTGTCATGGCGTCTTTGCGGTTAAGTCTCTCTCATTTCTGCGAAGCAAAAATAATTATCCCGCAAAAAACGCTAAGGGCGCAAAAAAAAGACACAAAGAAAGGAATCTTCGATCCGCTTTCTTTGTGTCTTCATTCAAATTATACAATCTAAAAATCCTTCCCTATTACTAAGAATTGACTACACTGCCATGATTTCTTTTTCTTTAGCAGCCAGGTGTTTTTCCACGGCGGCTGTGTACTTATCAGTCACCACCTGCACATCAGCTTCAGCATCTTTGGCCGCATCTTCACTGAGACCGTTTTTCTGAAGGCGTTTGATATGTTCAATCGCATCCCGCCGGATATTCCGGATGGCCACTTTGGAATGTTCTCCCTCTCCCTGGCATCTCTTCACCAATTCCTTTCTCCTTTCTTCGGTAAGCGGCGGCAGGAACAAACGGATCAATAACCCGTCGTTCTGCGGATTGATCCCGATATTGGCTGCGATAATGGCCCTTTCAATGGGCTGGAGCATATTTTTCTCCCAGGGTTGAATACTCAGGGTTCTGGCGTCCATCACGCTGATATTGGCTACCTGGTTAATGGGCATGGGTGAACCATAATAATCCACCATGATCCCGTCCAGCATCTGGGGGTTGGCCTTTCCGGCCCTGATCTTTACCAGTTCGGTTTCAAGGTGATTGATCGCTTTTTTCATGTGGTCATCTGCCACGGCGATAATTGATGCAACATCTTCTGCCATATTGTTTTCTTTTAGTACGCGTTTAGCGGTTGGCAAAGCTAATGAAAGCCGGAAACCCAAAAAAATGCCCCGGTGATTAGTCGGGGCAACCATTTATTTAAATCACGTTAATTTTTTGAAATTTCACCGGTTTCTTTCACCAGGGTAGAAGAAAGTTTTCTGGTTTTTTTCAATTTCACTCGGCCATCTGCATCGCTGGCTACTACCAGTCTGCGACGGGTATTACCATAATACAAGATGCCTAAACCTGAAAAAGCCAGGACCAGCATGATGAATAAAAGATAGTTGGGGCCAATGGGTTTTGCCAGCCAGGCCAGCAGGATAAAAAATACATTTACTCCCACACAGGTGAGGGTCACGGCTGAATGACTCATTCCACGATCGAGTAAAAGATGATGCACGTGATTACGGTCAGGAGTAAACGGAGAGCGGCCATTCAGGATACGGATACTGAATACCCGTAAAGTATCCAGCAAGGGTACGATTAGTATCGAGAAGCCCACAGCAACGGCCGCAGGAACCTGTAAGGAAACAAAGGGGGCATCGGCCACATTAATAAACTTAATAACGAGGATGGAATTGATCAGTCCGATCATCAGCGAACCCGAATCACCCATGAATATCTTTGCCGGCTGGTGATTAAAAATCAGGAAGGCTACCAGACTGCCAGCCAGTGAAAAAGCCAGTAAGGCATAGGCCTGAAAATCGATCGCAAAGAAATAGGCCCCGAAAACGATCATGGTCAGAATACCCAGACTGCCTGCCAGACCATCTACCCCATCAATCAGGTTGAAAGAGTTCATCACGACAATGATGGTAAGATAAGACAGGGCCAGACTGAATGCTTCGGGAAGCTCATTAAAACCAAGTACCCCATGCATACTGTCCAACCGGATATTACCAAGATGAATCAGGATGGAGGCGGCAATGATCTGTCCGATGAATTTTTTGGTGGCCGAAAGAATCATCAGATCATCTTTCAGTCCCAGGAAAAAAATCACCAAAGCGGCTGCAAAAAAATATTGAAACTCAGGATTCAGGTAACCCTGCACGGATAAAAGTGAGGCGAGCAAAAAACCACCGAAAATACCGACACCACCTAAAGATGCGACCAGACGGGTATGCACTTTACGTTCATCAGGAATATCATATAATTTCTTGATTTCGGCTATCTGAATGACCACGGGAATGGCCAGAAAGGTTATGATAAATGCCACGGAAGCAGTCAGTAAAACATCCAGCATCACAGCAGTTTTAATACGATACAAAAATAGGTTTTTCGGCTCGGAAGTTTATTAAGTCTACATTATTAATGATTTACACATTAATATTTTGTAAACAACAGGATATATGAATTTGTGGGCAAACAGATTAATCCGGATGGATTTTATATTGAAAAAGATTGCACTTTTGCTGCACAATCCCGGATTTGAAGGGGCAAGATACAAAAAGTTTAATAAGTCATCAATTCTATGGCACAACTCAGCGAAATCGCATCCCAGGTCAGGCGTGATATTGTAAGAATGGTTCATGGCAGCGCCAGCGGCCATCCCGGGGGATCCCTGGGTTGTACCGACTTTCTGACAGCACTCTACTTTAAAGTAATGAAACACAACCCTTCATTCAATATGGATGCGAAAGGGGAAGACGTATTTGTACTATCCAACGGACATATATCTCCGGTTTTTTATTCGGTACTGGCCCGATCCGGTTATTTTGACATCAAGGAATTGGGAACTTTCCGTAAACTGAATACCCGTTTACAGGGACACCCGGCCACCCATGAACATTTACCCGGGATCAGGATTGCATCGGGTTCTCTGGGACAGGGAATGAGTGTGGCGATTGGAGCTGCGCTGAGTAAAAAACTGAATGGTGACCAACAACTGGTTTTCTCATTGCATGGAGATGGGGAACTGGATGAAGGTCAGATCTGGGAAGCGGTGATGTTTGCTGCTCATCATAAAGTGGATAACCTGATTGCCACGGTTGACTGGAATGGTCAGCAGATTGATGGCCCGACGGATAAAGTGATGAATCTTGGAAATATCCGCGAGAAATTTGATGTTTTTGGCTGGACCACTCTGGAGATGAATGGGAATGACATGGATGAAGTGGTGGCCACTTTAGAAAAAGCCAGGAGCCTGACCGGACAGGGTAAACCCATTGCCATCATGATGCATACTGCCATGGGCAAGGGCATTGATTTTATGGAAGGCACCCATGAATGGCATGGCATTGCGCCAAATGATGAGCAGTTGGCTAAAGCACTGGCCCAGTTACCGGAGACCTTGGGGGATTATTAAGTAAATAGATTTTTTTGATATAAAGCCGGGTCTGAGGATCCGGCTTTTTTTGTTGAATATGATTATGACAGTGAAAGATAAATACATTCCCTCCGAAAGACCCCAACAGCAAGTGTTGGGGTGACGTAGTTTAAGTTTGTTGCAAGAGTCTTCGATTATTGTAAGACTGCAACCGGCCAGCAGTATGTCATACCGGCCATCGAGCCGGTATCTTTTGAAAAATTACTTCAATCAGTACCTACCTCAAATCAAAGCTAATAAAAGGGAAAACTTTATTCCGCCCGCAGGTTAAATAGCTGTGCCGCTGCTTTTCTGGCTGGTATCCATGAAGCAAGCAGGGCAATAACAAATACCGTCCCGCCGATCAGTGCAAAGTCAGCTGCTTTTATTTTGACAGGAAAATAACTGATCAGAAAGGAGCCGCCCAGCGGAACGAGATGGAACTGCATTTGCAGCCAGGCAATCAGCAGCGCTAACAACATGCCGATACCTCCGCCGATCAGGGCCAGGAGCAAACCTTCACTCAGGAATACCCGTTGAATAAAATTCCGGTTGGCGCCCAGGGCATGGAGGATACTGATATCTTTTTGTTTTTCGAGTACCAGCATGGTCAGTGCCCCAATCATATTAAAAGCAGCAACAATCATGATCAGACAGAAAATCCCGTAAATGGCCCAGCGTTCAACATTCATGACTGAATACAAACTGCGGTTCTGTTCGTATTTGTTTTGAACGAGATAATTTTCTCCCAACTGCTTTTGAATTTTTTTCTTAACGGCTGAAGATGCGCCCGGATCGGTCAAAGCAATTTCAACCCCGCTGTATTCATCAGGTGCCATCATCAGCGATTTCTTCACAAAATCAAGATTGGTAATGCCATACTTGTTATCAAAATCCTGCTGGATCAGGAAGGCGGCGGAGGCTTGTGCATCACTGCTGCTGATATCTTCCAGCATATTAATCTGGTCAGCGTTGCCTTTACGTGGCAGGTATACTTTCAGCAAGGTCATGTCCCTGTTTGAGATACCCAGTGCGTTTTCTACTCCGGCTCCCAATACAATTTTAGGATTGGCGGAATCACCAAGTGCATATTCCCCGCTCAGGATATGATTAGCCACTCCGGTGGTATAACGGTATTGCTCATCCACTCCTTTCAGATAGACCACATTCTGGTATTCGCCATTTTGTACCAGGGCTTTTTCTTCCACCACCAGTGAAAAATTCCGGATTCCTTTTTCTCCTTTTATGGCAGCCAGTTGGGCAGGAGTCAGTGTGAGTGTTTTACCCGACTTAGGGGTGATCTTGAGATCTGTATAAAAAGAAGAATACAGGGAACGAACCAGTCCTTCAAATCCATTGAATACGCTCAATACCACAATCAGGGCTGCCGTACCGAATATAATGGCAATGATGCTGGTCCATGCAATGATATTGATGGCGTTGGTAGACTTTTTGGCTTTAAAGTAGCGCCAGGCGAAGAGGAAATGCAAGGGGTTGGGTATTGGGTATTTGGTATTAGGTATTGCTTTGTCCGCCGTAGCTATAGCGAAGGCGGAGGATATTAAGATATTTAGATATTAGGATATTGCTTCGCCCGCCGTTGCCTTGGCGAAGGTGGGGTACTAAGATATTAGATATTGGATATTGGGATTATGATTATCGACTATTCTCGCATGACTCTTGTCTCACGTCTCATGTCTCTCGACTTTCGACTCAGGACTCTCGACTACTCTCCTCCCCTTTAGGGGCTGGGGGTGACTCACGACTCTCGACTCAAGACTCTCGACTACTCTCCTCCCCCTTCCCTCTTTCTTCCTCGATTTTCTTAAACAGCTCTTCCATTTTAAAAACATGATCCAGGGTATCGTCCTGAAAAAATTTAAGGACAGGAATACTGCGAAGCTGGTGTCTGACCCTGGCCGCCAGTTCTTTTTTAATTTCATGGTGGCGGTCTTCAATCCGGTGCAGGGCGGCTTTTACATCCTTAACCTGGAAAAAACTCAGGTAAAACCGTGCTTCCAGCAGGTCAGGAGTTACTTTAACGGAAGAAATGGAAACCATCCCTCCGTCAATCATGCTAAGGCCCAGGCGTTGGAAAATCAGGTTCATTTCCTCGTTCAGGAGGCCGGCTATCTGTTTTTGTCTTTTTCCTTCTTCCATGTTATTTAAAATTCAGCCCTTTTCAGGGATCGTGTTCTGCCTTCGCCAAAGCTTCGATTTGGGCGGCCCGCCTTCGCCAAGGCTATGGCGGGCAAGACCTTATTCGCCAAGACTACGATTTGGGCGGCCAGGCAATGCTAAAGCAACCCTAAGGGCGGCCCGCCTTCGCCAAGGCTACGGCGGGCGAGGCAAAATTACTTACTTTGCGGCTTCGCAGCAGAAGCAATTTACATGAAGCAATACGCAAGGATTTTTGGTTATCTAGGGGCTTATAAGGGCAAGGTCGTTTTATACTTTGTTTTTATCATCCTGAGCATCTTGTTTTCCATCGTGTCCATGGGGATGCTGATGCCTTTTCTGCAGCTGATATTTACCGGCAAGGGAATGACCAATGATTCCAGTAATGTGGTGATCCAGGGGATCAATGACCTGCTCACCAATTCATTGAATAAAAGAGGACCGGTGAATACCCTTGCCTTTATCTGTGTGCTGATGATCAGCTTTATCATCCTGAAAAACTTTTTTCTCTATCTCTCTTATGTCGTGTTGAATCCGCTGAAGAACCAGATCGTGAATCATCTGCGGGAGGATTTGTATGATAAAATTCTCCGGCTCCCCATTGGTTATTTCAATGAAAAAAGAAAAGGCGACCTGATGAGCCGGATCGCCAATGATGTGGGGGAAGTGGAGGGATCGGTAGTGGGTACACTGGAAGGCTGGATCCGGGATCCGTTGACGATCATCGTAACTCTGACCGTTCTTTTTCTGATCAGCTACCAGCTTACCTCGTTTATCCTGATCCTGATACCGGTACTCGGACTGGTAATCGGTCGTATCACCAAATCACTGAAAAGACATTCAGAAGAAGTATCGCGCAAAAACGGAGAAAGTTTTTCCATTATTGATGAAACCCTGGGTGGCTTACGGGTGATCAAGGCTTTTAATATTGAAAAGCTGCTTCGCAATAAATATTTCACCACCAGTCGGGAATTACTCGAGGCAAAAAATAAAATCTCCTATCGCCGGGATATGGCTTCTCCCCTTTCGGAAGTCCTGGGTGTATTATTGTTTACCGTGGTATTATATTATGGCGGGCGGCTGGTATTAAGAGGCCAGTTGATTGAAGCTTCTGCCTTTCTGGGTTTCCTTGGTATATTTTTCAATATCATCAATCCGGCCAAAGCGCTTTCCACTTCTTTCAGCAATATGCGCAAAGGTGCTGCGGCAATTCAGCGTATTGAAGAAGTATTAAATACACCGGTGACGGTGGATGATAATCCCAATGGCAAACAGCTGACCAGTTTCAGTGACCGGATCGAGTTCAGAAATGTTTGTTTTGCTTATGATGATGCCGTGATCCTGGATAATATCAATCTCGTGATTGAAAAGGGTAAGACGGTAGCGCTTGTTGGATCTTCCGGTGCCGGCAAGTCCACCCTGGCCGATCTGGTGCCCCGCTTTCATGATGTAACCAGTGGAGAAGTATTGATTGACGGAGTGAATATCAAAGATTATTCCCTCGAGTCGGTTCGAAGCCAGATGAGTATTGTTACCCAGGAACCGATTTTATTCAATGATACCATTGCCAATAATATTGCGCTGGGAAAATCCAATGCCAGTCAGGAGGAAATAGAAGCAGCTGCCATTATTGCCAATGCCCATCCTTTTATTCTGAAAAAAGAAGGCGGTTACCAGAGTAATACCGGTGACCGGGGTACCCGGCTGAGTGGAGGGGAAAGACAAAGACTGACCATTGCCCGTGCCGTTTTAAAAAATCCGCCGATCCTGATCCTGGATGAAGCCACTTCATCTCTTGATACCGAAAGTGAAAGACTGGTTCAGGATGCCATCAACAACATGATGCAGAACCGCACCAGTATTGTCATTGCGCACCGCCTCAGCACCATCCGTCATGCCGATGAAATCATAGTACTCCAAAAGGGAAAAATTGTTGAACGAGGCAATCATGAGCAGTTGCTGGCGCTGGGTGGTTTTTATAAAAAGCTGGTGGAGATGCAGGAAGTGAAGTAGGGGGAATTTAAAACTGACGAGATTATCGCATTAATAGTTTAATAGCTACAAATTATTATTATAGAGAAGTAAACATCACTACTTACTCCTTCCCCCTGACCAATCTCCCCGCTTCCGCTGAGTATTATCATTTTTACACATATCCTTATTCCTGAACTTGCGCCTGCAGTAAGCCATTCAACTACCGGTTGCAAAATTTGGCTTAACTTACCTTAAACCCCTCCCCATGGCTACCCAACCAACAGCCTTCCAGATAAAAGCCGGTGCCTTTCAGTTTACAATTAGTCCGGATGATTTAGCCCATGCCGATTTTATCAATAACGGCCCGGGTGTTTACCACCTTGTCAAACAGAACCGATCGGTACACTGTATCATCAGTCATGAAGAAAATAATGCCAAAAAAATGACGGTGGAAGTAGATGGTCAAATCTTTGAAGTGGAAATCCGCGATGAACTGGACCAGATGCTTGACCAACTCGGCTTCAGCTCAGCCAGTACCAAACATATTAAGGAAATCAAAGCACCGATGCCCGGACTTGTTTTGGATATTGCCGTTACCGAAGGACAGGAAGTACTGGAGGGAGACAGAATACTGATCCTCGAAGCCATGAAGATGGAAAACAGTATCCTGATCCATGGCAATGCCAAAATCAAAGAAGTAAAAGTAAAAGCTGGGCAAGCCGTAGAAAAAGGACAGGTGCTTGTAACCCTGGATTAACCCACCTTATCAACTTTTCAACTTTCCAACTTATCAACATTTAAACCCATCATGAAAAAAATTCTCGTCGCCAACCGTGGAGAAATTGCCCTTCGCATCATGCGGACCATCAAGCGCATGGGTATCAAAACGGTTGCCGTTTATTCTGAAGCGGATCGCGAATCGCCCCATGTCTTATTTGCTGATGAAGCGGTTTGCCTCGGGCCGGCCCCTTCTTCGCAGTCCTATTTACATGGAGATAAAATCATAGCCGCCTGCAAGGAACTGGGAGTAGATGGCATCCATCCCGGTTATGGATTCCTCAGTGAAAATGCTGTGTTTGCCCAGGAGGTGGAAAATGCCGGTATCAGATTTATTGGCCCAGGTCCGGAAGCCATGCGGATCATGGGATCCAAACTGGCCGCCAAGGAGAGTGTGAAAAAATATAATATACCGATGGTACCTGGCATTGATCAGGCAATTGATAATGTGGAACTGGCCATTGATATTGCGAACCGGATCGGGTATCCCATCCTGATCAAGGCATCTGCCGGGGGTGGTGGCAAGGGAATGCGGGTGGTGGAAAAAGCGGCTGATATGAAAGAGCAGATGGAAAGAGCTATCAGTGAAGCTACTTCCTCCTTTGGTGACGGGTCGGTGTTTATTGAAAAATATGTCAGCTCACCACGTCATATTGAAATACAGGTACTGGCCGATCAATATGGCAATACCATTCATTTATTCGAAAGAGAATGCAGTGTACAACGCCGGCACCAGAAAGTGGTAGAGGAATCGCCTTCTTCCATTCTGACACCTGAACTCAGGAAACAAATGGGAGAAGCAGCCGTGATGGTGGCGAAGTCATGTAACTATACCAGCACCGGTACCGTTGAATTTTTAATGGACGACAAACTGAATTTTTATTTCCTGGAAATGAATACCCGTTTGCAGGTGGAACATCCGGTAACGGAAATGATCACCGGGATCGACCTGGTGGAAGAACAGATCAGGATTGCCAGAGGAGAAAAACTCCGTTACAAACAGGAAGATATTCAAATCAACGGGCATGCGCTGGAATTAAGGGTCTATGCAGAAGACCCTCTGAATAATTTTCTGCCATCTATTGGCACTTTGACCCGGTACCAAAAACCGAGTGGTGAAGGTATCCGGGTGGATGATGGCTACCGGGAAGGAATGCCCATACCTATTTACTATGATCCGATGATTGCCAAACTGGTCACCCATGGAAAAGACCGCACGGAAGCCATACAGAAAATGCTGGATGCGATCAAGGAATATAAAATAGAAGGCCTCAGTACCACCCTGCCCTTTGGCAGTTTTGTTTTTGAACATGAAGCATTTATCAGCGGACATTTTGATACCCATTTTGTAAAGAATTATTATTCACCGGAAAAAATCATGGAGAAACAAAAGGCCGCTGCTGAAATCGCGGCAATGGCCGCCCTGCATTACTGGATGCAGCAACAGCAAATACTAAGGCCGGTGGAGAATAAGTCGACGAGTTGGAAGAGGCGTCTAGCACATTAAGAAAAAAATGCAAGAAACAAGATACAAGAAACAAATAAATGAAAACAAAATGCAAAATTAAAACTGCTGCTGAAGTCAGGCGGTTGGCTTTTAATTTTAGCGAAACTTGAAATTTGAACTTGTGTTCAGTTTCTTGAGTATATATAACCATCCTGAATAATTTCGTGAACCTTAATATCTCAATATCCAAATATCTAATACCTCCGCCTTCGCCAAGGCTACGGCGGACGAAGCAATACCTAATCACCAATTCCTAATACCAAATATCTCCTTTCATGAAATCAAAATCACAAATACTCCGCGACAAACTGGAAGCCGGCAAGGAAGGCGGTGGTGCCAAACGCATCGAGGCCCAGCATAAAAAAGGAAAACTCACTGCCCGGGAAAGAGTGATGTTACTGATGGACCCCGGATCCTTTGAAGAGATCGGGGCACTGGTTACACATCGTACAAAAGACTTTGGCATGGAGAGTCAGCAGTTTTATGGGGATGGTGTGGTAACCGGATACGGCACGGTGAATGGCCGACTGGTCTATGTTTTTGCACAGGACTTCACCGTATTTGGGGGCGCCCTCTCTGAAACCCATGCCGAAAAAATTTGTCGCATTATGGATATGGCCATGAAGACCGGTGCACCGCTCGTGGGACTGAATGATTCCGGTGGAGCGAGGATACAGGAGGGCGTCCGTTCATTGGGTGGTTATGCTGATATTTTTTACCGGAATGTGCAGGCATCGGGTGTGATCCCGCAGATTTCTGCCATCATGGGGCCCTGTGCCGGTGGTGCGGTGTATTCACCAGCGATGACTGATTTTACGATCATGGTGGAGAATACCAGTTATATGTTTGTAACGGGACCCAATGTGGTAAAGACGGTTACGAATGAAGAAGTAAGTGCCGAAGAACTGGGGGGCGCCTCCACACATTCCACCAAATCGGGTGTCACCCATTTAACAGCAGTGAATGATGTGGATTGTATCCGGCAGGTGAAAAAGATGCTGAGTTATATGCCTCAGAACTGTGAAGATGTTTTACCCAAACTCCCTTTTGAACTGGGTGATGAAACCCGGGAAATACTGGAATCCATTGTACCGGAAAGTGCCAATCAGCCTTACGATATGCGATTGGTGATTGAAGGCATTTGTGATAATGACTCCTTTTTTGAAATACATAAGGATTATGCGGACAATATTGTGGTAGGATTTGCCAGACTGGCAGGCAGAAGTATTGGCATTGTGGCCAATCAGCCGATGAGTCTGGCCGGCGTATTGGATATTGAAAGTTCCCGCAAGGGGGCACGCTTTACCAGATTCTGTGATTGCTTTAATATTCCATTACTGGTGCTGGTGGATGTACCGGGTTTTTTACCGGGTACGGATCAGGAATGGCATGGCATCATTACCAATGGGGCAAAACTATTGTATGCACTAAGTGAAGCTACGGTACCAAGAGTAACTGTGATTACGAGAAAAGCTTATGGTGGTGCTTATGATGTGATGAACTCCAAGCATATCGGGGCTGATATGAACTATGCATGGCCTGGTGCCGAGATTGCTGTGATGGGAGCCAAGGGCGCCAGTGAAATCATTTTCAAAAATGAAATTGCAGCGGCAGAAGATCCGGCCAAAAAATTGCTGGAGAAAGAAGCGGAGTATGCTGCCTTATTTGCCAACCCGTATACCGCTGCCGAAAGAGGATTTATTGATGAAGTGATCGAGCCGAGGGAAACCCGTAAAAAACTGATCAAGTCCTTTGCCATGCTGGAGAACAAAGTGGCGAAGCGGCCGAGGAAGAAACATGGGAATATACCGTTGTAAGGAGATCAGTTAAGCTTTACGATACCGGCTCTGACTGCGTATAAAGCCAGTGCCACTCTTGTTTTGACCCCGATTTTTTCGAAAAGAGCATCACGGTAGCTTTCTACTGTTCTCGGACTGCAGAACATTTTTTCTCCGATTTCTTTATAGGTTAGCTCGGTACAGGCGTAATGCAAAAATTCCCTTTCCCGCTCTGATAACGGCCATTCATTTGTGGATTCAGCGGTATCAGGCTGGGCCAGCTTTTGAAAAATCCTGCTTGTTGCCCAGTCGGGATAATACATTCCTTTTGTAACCAGTATATCCAGGGCTTTTTCCAGATCAGCAGGATGAACATTTTTATGCAGGTAGCCCCTTGCTCCTGATTTGATCATCCGGATCAGTGAATCATCATCATCCTGCACAGATAAAGCCATCACCAAAACCGCCGGATATTCCTCTCTTAACCAGGAGGCCGTTGCATAACCATCCATCTCCGGCATGGAGATATCCAGCAATACAATATCCGGTTGTTGCTTTTGTGAACGGATTTTTTGTTGCAATGCTTTGCCATTCTCTGCCTCGTAAATAACTTCAAAACGAGAAAATTTTTCAACGATCTGACCAATTGCCTTGGCAATCAGCAGATGGTCATCCACTATAGCAACCTTATACTTCATTCAATGGAATTTCAAGTGTTAAAACAGTTCCTTTTTCCGGAGTACTCTCCATATTATATACTGCCTTCAGCTGGGCCGCTCTTCTCCTGATGTTTTGCAAACCGATTCCCTCTGTACTGGCAAGTGTATCAAAACCCTTTCCGTCATCTGTTGCTGTAATACAGAGTTGTCCGGGAATGCTGACAAGCCTGATCAGAATATGACGGCATTTAGCATGTTTCAGACTATTCTGTATAAACTCCTGAAGGAGACGAAAAATAATGTTCTTATCTGCTGCCTGCAGATCTGTGCTATCACCTGATTGTATCACCTGCACCTGACAGAGACCGGATCCGTTGATTCTTTGAGCTTCTTCATTAAGCAGCTGTATCAGATCTGCATGTGCCAGACCAGGATTCGTGAGTGATTTGGACAACTGGCGTAATTCAATCAGTGACTGATCCAGAATGGAAGCAATATCATGGATACGCTGATCCGGGTCCTGAATCTGACGGGTATAAAGGGATGCAAGAGTCAGTTTTTGTCCTACATTATCATGAATCTCCTGTCCGATATGCTGCATGGTTTGCTGCTGGCTTTTCAGACGGGCCTCCAGTAATTGTTCCTGGTGCTCCCTTTTGATCAGCTCTTTTTCCCTGATATGAAGCAGCCTGTTGCGTTTGGTTTGCCGGAGGATCAAAAAAATTCCCAGCATAAAAACAGCAAAAAGCATTAAAAAGATATATATCAGGAGGGGCGTGGTTTCCTTGAGCATAAAAATGCAGTTATAAACAAAGCATACATAACATAATTGAAAATTACAAAAAGCCAATACAACAGCATGGCAAGAGAAAGATGTTTTTTATACAAAAAACTGACCGTAGCATGGTGCGGGATAGTGCCAACATAAAATATAACCAGGCCGAGATTGACCCAGAAAAACATATCTTGACGATATCCGTCTGCGATTTCACTTTGCAGTAACTGAATATACCAGGTAACTGCCAGCACCAATATACTTACAGCCCCAATCATTTGCGAGAATGACATCCATATCCAGCTGGAATCCCTGATCACAATATACTCAATGACAAATGACAGCACGTAGAAAAAGAACAACCATATTACCAGCCTTTTAAATTGAGGCTTCAGATTATGGTAATACAGGAATTGCATAAAAAGAAACTGTAACGGGATTGCAAAGAACTGATAGAGATATTTTGACCCGCTTAATCCATTACTTTTCAGATACCAGCCTGCAAATTCTGTACAGGTAATGAGCAGCAGATAAACGGGGAATGCTTTCCAGAAACGGGGGGAAAGTCTTGCCCAACAAAGAAACCCCACCAAACAGGCAAGACCTTCCATTATTTTAATCCCGAATCTCAGGTGCTCAAGAAATGGGTTCATTATATCATTTTTATCAGTAATCAAAAAAAGCTCCACGGCCTGGACAGGTCCCGAACGGAGGCGGACAGGCTTCCCCGTGATTCTGTGCTTCGATAGTGAGTGCCAGAATAGAGGAGCTGGCCGTATGGCTATTAAAACTGGCCGCACTATCGGAATGAACTGGTGGAAAAAGAACCGGGTTATACCCGGTCAAACAACCGCTATTCGCCTTTGGATTAAAATCCCTGTTTATGCCACCCGACTCAATGGTTGGGATCATCACAAACGTATTGATTCCCTGATAAGACACCGGAAGTGACCCAAGATCCTGAGCAAAAACATTCCAGCCGGTAGTAGCAGTCGGGTATTTTGCCTCATAAATTCTGACACCCAGTTTGCCCTTGCATCCACAGGTATTGTTTTCAATCCGCCATATAAATTGCTTTAGGACATCCAGGCTCAACCATAAAGAACGGGTATTATTAGCGGGGACGGACTGATACCCGTGGGTCATAGTCTGGACAAGGTTAAAATCAAGTTCGCTGTCCGGCAAACCGCTGTTATTATAACCCATACAGGATCCGCATTGTGTATTATCAGTTACAGGGGGCAGAACTGTTTGTGTTTTATTGCAGGATCTCCACCAGAAAAATAAAGCGAGAAAAAGGAAAATCAGGTTACTGGTAATAAGTGCATTTCTCATATCAGATGTTTTAGTGTTTTAAATATAAGTTATTAAACCCGCGGCTTCAGCGCTGATTCGAAAATAAAAGGGTATTTCGGGTGACCATCTCCGTTAAATGACGGTTTTTTCACCGTCATCTGTGCCCGCATCCTTCGCTTTTCAACTGAAATAGAATCAGGCAAGGCTAATGATTTTTGTGCTGCCATCAAATCCTTAATTCCGGATTTGTACCATGCCGGGGAAGCCGAAAACCGAACAGAGTAAGCAAACACCAATAAACTTATCAAAATGAAAAAATTTATCGTAGCCACCCTCCTATTACTGGCTACCATTCCCATGCTGTCACAATCTGATTTGAAAGAAACTGAAGTAAAGCCAGACAGGCTGGCATTGCAAAAGGGAGGCATCAGCCAGATACCCAAATGCTTCTGTTGCGACAATGCCTATCAAATTCCGGTTCCTCCAATTTCAGGACCAAAGCAGGTTGGCTGCGGCGATACAGCCCGCTTTACCACAGCAAATTGCCCCGGAACCAAATCAAACTGGAGCATCAGCCCTTCTACCGCTTTCCAGCCAACAGCCAATGGAATCATTGTTAACCCTCCGATTCAACCAGGCACCTATACGATTACCCTGACTCTCCAGTGCGGAAAGGAGTCGGTTAAAAATTCCCATCAGTTTGTGGTTGAAAAATCAGGAATCTGCAAACCTGAATTCACCTTCACCTACAGCCTGCTCGCAAACGGCTATATCAATATTAACACCGTGCCCGATGCGGGGACCCAGGTACCTGGTACCGAACATTGGTGGGGGATTCAGTATAATGGCACACACCCGAACTGCAACAAATGCGAGGCAATTCCCTTTGATCAGCTGAATAATACAAAGTCCTGGGGAGGATATATCAATGCCGCAGGTACCCTGATCCCGTATATGGGCACCGGATTAACCAAAGGAACATCCGGATACGGCATCAATTATTCGGGGTTCCCGAACAACAGTTGCGTCAGGATCACGCATTATATTAAATGTTGCGGGGTATTTTACCGGCAAACCCAATGTGTCAGCTTCACCACGGTGAATAATAAACTGGCCAAGCCGGTCGTCAATGTTTCGGCAGTGGAAATTATCGGACATGTTACCCTGATGAAATAAAGTCATGACCGGTAACCTTCAAAGCATAAAAATTATCACATGAAAAAGATCACGCCCGGACACAGGCGATGTCAAACTGCCTGCTTTTACCTCGGCCTTGTGTTACTATTCCACAGCCTGAGCTCTATGAACTGCGGTGGCCCTGCCCCTCCTCCGAATACATCCTGCAACAGCACTCTTACGAGTTTCAGACAGTTGTATGAGAATATTCTTATCACAGGAGGATATACTGAAAACAGCTCAATGGATCTGTCCACACATGAATACGATTTCAAAGTCAGTCAGTCCGT
>DAORJS010000021.1:0-19350 GCA_035439185.1 Chitinophagaceae bacterium | reverse complement strand
AAAAAATACAGGCATCGCTGGTTGATTCCTTCTTATTTTGCCGCTTGTTACGGTGCTAAAGATAATTCATGCTGCCCCGAAGCAGTAAAAAATAAAGCAGATATGATACTCTCCGACAAGCGGATCCTCGAAGAAATGGAAAAAGGAACCATCAGGATCACACCCTACCATCGCGATTGCCTGGGCAGTAATTCCTACGATGTGCACCTGGGCAAGACCCTGGCTACTTATAAAGAACATATGATTGATGCCAAAAAGCATAATCAAATCGACTATTTCGAAATACCCGATGATGGTATCGTGCTCTATCCGCATATTTTTTACCTGGGGGTCACAGCAGAATACACCGAAACCCATGCCCATGTACCCTTTCTCGAAGGAAAATCCTCTACTGGTCGACTGGGTATCGATATCCATGCTACTGCCGGTAAGGGCGATGTGGGATTCTGCGGGAACTGGACCCTGGAGATCTCCGTTAAACAACCTGTGAAAGTTTATAAAGGAATGCCCATTGGTCAGTTAATTTACTTCCCGGTAGAAGGCGAAATTGAAAATCCCTACGACAAAAAGAAAAATGCCAAGTACAGCAACCAGCCCGATAAACCGGTGGAGAGTATGATGTGGAAGAATGAGTTTTGAGAGAGAGGAATTGGGTATTGGATATTAGGTATTGCTTCGCTCGCTGCAGCCTTGACAATGGAGGGGTATTATGATATTTTGATATTGAGATATTAGGATATTACCTCACTCGCCATCGCCCGCCGTAGCTTTAGCGAAGGCGGGTCGCCCATTCACCAAACCCCACTAGCCAACCCCTACTAGCCGATCCCTACTAGCCGAACCCCACTTCCCAACCCCACTCGCCACTCGCCTCTCGCCTCAATTCAACTTCCAAATCGTATACGTCAGTATCGACGCAAAACTCACCCAAATGATATAAGGCACCAGTAACCAGGCAGCGGTATTATTAATCCTGGCAAAGACAAAAATTGTAGCCAGGATGGCCAGCCACAGAATGATGATCTCGGCCAATGCAAAGCCGATGGCATGTTGATTGAAAAAGATCAGTGACCAGAAAAAATTCAAGACTAATTGCAGAGAAAATAAAATGATGGCGCTGCGTTTCAGTGCCGGGGCGGCATCTGATTTCCAAACCAGATAAAGTGCAATTCCCATCATGATGTATAAACAGGTCCAAACAGGACCAAAAATCCAACCGGGAGGATTCCAGGAAGGTTTCTGGATCGTCTGATACCAACTGCCAACACCTGTTTCAGTAAATAAACCACTGGTTGCCCCAATCGCCAGGGGAATGAGAATAGAAATGACCAGCCTGATTGTATTATTCATACCTCATTTACAATCCAATCCGTCAAAAGTTTAAAGGGCCGTTGTTCCATACTTTTTGTAATAGGCAATTAACCAGGTGACCACTTCATTATAACTTCTTTTACCGGCTGGCTGGTTATTCGCTTTTAAAAACTGACCATAACCCCACATAATCACCGGCTCAATCGGATTTTTGTACCTCCTGTAAAAATCACGGAACTCCCGCTGATCTTTTTTTACCTGTGGATGGGCATACCGTTGAAAAGCAGCTGCACGTGCCGTATCCCGCAGGAAGACTTCGGTCAGTGCATAATTGTACATATCATAATAGGTGGAATACCGGAATGCATTGTTGTTATAGGAACGACAAGCCAGGAAACCCACAAAATTGGCTTCATTCTCTTTGGCATAACCTAACTGATGCGCCATTTCATGTGTGGTTACATAGGGCTCCAGAAAACGCGGAACCGTGGTATTCACCTGCGCTTCACCGGAGAATGGATTATAATATCCCTGAAAACCGAGGTAATTACCTAAATAACTGAAGAGAGAAGGCTTGATGGAAGGGTTGCGGTATTTCAGGAAGGGAAATTCTAAGGCAGCCACTTTATAGGCAGCAACAGCGTTTTGAAATAAAGTTTTCTTGCGATCAAAGGTATCACGCTGTGCTTCCGTTACCATTCCTGCATAATAATTCACTCTTTCCTGAATCACAGTAGTCAATGTATCCAGGTCCTGCATCGTGTACTGCTTCACTTCCAATCCAAGCTGTTTGGCAATTCCCTTCCGGTTATAATTCAATCCCCAGAACAGGTTAAAAAATACATACACAAAAAGAATAAAGAAGAGAATCTGCTGCAGGCCTGTAATAAAATATTGCCGGTTAAACTGTTTTCGGAAAATGGTCCTGAACAGGATAAAAGTCTTGTACAGGATCACCAGCACCAAAAACCCATACAACAGATCACCCACACTTACCGGCAGCCAGCCAAAAAGGAAACGCTGGATCCTGGCAATGACCGGATAGACGCCAAGACTGTAATTTTGCTCCACCCAGGCCGGGTACCAGGAAGCCCATTTGATGAAAATCGTGGCGATGATCAGCAATACCCAACTCCAGCTTTTCATCAATCGGCTGAACAAACGGCTCAAAAACTGTTGCAAGTGATTCTTTTATAGGGGTTAATGAATTTGGCAAAAATACCCCCAAATGACCAAAAAAAGTGCAGCAAGGCTCCCCTCAATTGCAGGTTTTATCTTACCTTTGCACACTCTTTAAAAACCAACCCATGAGCCGTCGCCGGGAGTTTGAGATAGCGTTTGTTGGACTAAAACCCGGGGTTCATGAGTATGTTTATGTGATTGACGACAGGTTCTTTGAAGCATATCAACAGCAGGACTTCTCCAACTGCACGGCCAATGTGAAATTATCATTGGATAAGAAAAGCAGTTTCATGCTGCTCCGTTTCGAAATCGGAGGGCAGTTACAGGTGACCTGCGACCGTTGCAACAGCCGTCTCCCGCTTGATCTCTGGGATGAGTTCAATATCACCGTTAAAATGGTGGAGGAGCCGGAACTGATGAATGATCAGGAAGATGATCCGGATGTGTACTATATCAGCCGTGGCGAAAGCCATATCGATGTAGCCAACTGGATCTACGAATTCATCAACCTGAGCCTTCCCATGCAGAAGGCCTGCAGTTTTGAAAATATGGACGGACCGCATTGCAACAAGTCCGCCATGGATATGCTGAAAAAACTGGCCACAGAAGAAGAAAAAGAGAAAGAAGAAAAAAATAACCCGATCTGGAAAGGATTGGAAAAATTTAAAGACCTCGAATAGGTTTTTCAACAAAAGAACCCATTCAGAACTTTCATCAAATAACTGATTTTTAAAATAGAATACTATGCCAAATCCGAAACGCAGACACAGTCAGCAAAGAAGTGCCAAGCGCAGGACACATTACAAGGCCACGACTGCCACTTTAACAACAGACAGCGCTACAGGCGAAACACATGTTCGTCACCGCGCCCATGTCAGTGAAGGCAAGCTTTACTACAAAGGCAAAGTGGTGGCTGAGAAATCACCCGTTAAGAAGTAAATCATTATTTCTGTATAACGAATTCCAAACCCGGCGGATCTTTTCTTGCTGTTGGGTTTGGAATTTGCTATTTTGTTAAGTGAACACCGGGACTACAACATGACGATCGGAATAGACATGATGGGAGGCGATTATGCACCGCTGGAGGCTGTGAAAGGAATTCGTGATTACCTGAGCAATCATCCTGCACCTTCCCCTCTCCTGCTGATTGGTGATCAGAAAGCCGTGGAAGACCTGTTGAAAAAAGAACAGGTTCCCATGGATCTGCTGACCATCATTCACGCCGACCAGGTCATAGGCATGCATGAACACCCGACCCGAGCCCTCAAGGAAAAACAACAGTCTTCAATCGCCATCGGGTTTCACTTATTAGCAAAAGGACAGATCAATGCCTTTATCAGTGCCGGTAATACCGGAGCCATGCTTGTTGGCGCCCTTTTCAGTATCAAAGCACTGGAAGGAGTCATCAGGCCTACTATTTCTACGATTGTACCGAAACTAAGCGGTGGATCCGGTCTTCTGCTGGATGTGGGTCTGAATGCTGACTGTAAACCAGAACAACTGAACCAGTTTGCCATCATGGGTTCAGTATATGCCCAACTGATTCTTGGAATTGAAAACCCTAAAGTCGGACTGATCAATGTGGGTGAAGAAGAAGGCAAGGGCAATATCCTCGCTCAGGCCACTTATCCCCTGCTGAAGGCAAACAGTCATATCAATTTTATCGGCAATATCGAAGGCCGTGATGTGCTCACCGGCAAAGCCGATGTAATGGTTTGTGAAGGTTTTACCGGTAATATCATTCTCAAAATGGCTGAATCGCTCTATGATATCGGCCAGGAAAGAAAACTGGGAGATGAATATTTCAACCGCTTCAATTTTGAAAACTACGGTGGTACACCAGTCCTTGGTGTAGCCAAACCTGTGATCATCGGTCACGGTATTTCAGGCGCCAAAGCCTTTATGAACATGATACGTCTGGCCCAGCTGATGCTGGAGAAGAATGTAATGGAGAAAATGAAGGAAGAACTGGCCTGATGGGTATAAAATACCGGTTTCAGGGTACTATACTCATTAATGATCCATGTACATTTAGGTTATAAATGATCACATTGCGTATCCATCCATTTTTTTCCCTACTATTCCTAAGCTTTTTATCGCTGCCGTGTTTTGCCCAGCCTGCAGGAGAAAACCTGGCCATGTCTGAAGCAAAATTTATTCCGCTGGAGAAAACCATCTATTATAAAATTGGTGATAGTAAAACCATCCCGATCCGGATTTCCCAATACGGACCACTCAATACTGTATTCTGTTTCAATATGCACGATAACGAATATACTGCTGTGCAGGCAGCCCGTTCGGTGCTTGAATTACAGGGAGGCACCCTGCTCCGGATAGAAAACGGCGCACAAAGGCTGGTAAAATTCAAACTGAAGGGGCTGGGTTATGCATTTGACCCTAACCGGATTTTTTCGAGAGAAGGCATCTCACAATCATTAAAAGAAAACGGCCCTGTTAGTCCGGCAGCGGTGGATGCCGTGGAGCAATTCGGACAAAGACTGCTCCAAATGATTCCCGACAGCATTCAATGTATCATTGCACTGCATAATAATACAGAGGGAGATTATTCCGTGAAGAGTTATCTGCCCGGTGGCAACCGTTCAACCGATGCGCGGGAAGTAAGCCCTGTTGCTTCGCAGGATGCAGATGATATTGTCTTTACCACCGACCATACATTATTTGAACAAATGGCTGCTGCCGGTTTTAATGCCATTCTTCAGCATAATGAAAAAGTGAAACAGGATGGATCATTGAGTGTGTACTGCGGGAACATCAAACGTAGTTATGTGAATATTGAAACGGAACATGGTAAGCTCAGCCAATACCGGGTGATGCTGGAAAAGCTTTTGGAGGTACTGTCAGCCACCAACAAAAAATCCCCTCCGGTAAATGGAGAGGATTCTCTGTGATCCCGCTGGGACTTCCCGCTTTGGCGGGATAAATTGCTCGCCCCGGTTTTTGCTGGTGCAAAAAAAAACCAATGCTGTTGCACTGGTTTAGTCTCACTTCGTGATCCCGCTGGGACTCGAACCCAGGGCCCCAACATTAAAAGTGTTGTGCTCTACCAACTGAGCTACGAGATCGCCTGAATGTTCTTTCGAACATCTTCCCTTTTTGGGAGTGCAAAAATAAGCCTCTGCAGCAATCAGTCCAAAACTTTTTAGCTTAATTATCAACAATTAAAACAACGGCTGTTAACCAGACTGGATGGCTTCTTTGCGTCTTTCTGATTCTTTTTGTCTGTTTTTCAAGTAGGTTTGTGCAGCAATACACATCTTTATGCAAAATTTTTTTACCAATAAAGTAGTAGCAGTAACAGGTGGTTCAGAAGGGATCGGAAAGGCCCTGGTCAGTGCCCTGATCGCACAGGGGGCAAAAGTGGCTACCTGTGGCCGTAATCACGATAAATTATACCAGCTTCAGGCTGAATTTCCCTCTGCTTTTTTACATGCCACCGTCACTGATGTCAGCAGTGAAAATGACTGCCGCCGCTTTATTGAAAGCACCATCAAGGCATTTGGAGGAATTGATATCCTGATCAATAATGCCGGCATCTCCATGCGGGCCCTGCTCAAAGATGCCGATATGGATGTGATCCGGAAAGTGATGGATATTAATTTTTATGGCACGGTTTATTGTACCAAATATGCCCTGCCTTCGCTGATTGAAAGAAAAGGAACCATTGTAGGTGTTTCCTCTATTGCAGGTTACCGGGGCCTCCCCGGCAGAAGCGGTTATTCCGCCAGTAAATTTGCCGTACAAGGCTGGCTGGAAGCGATCAAAACAGAATTGATGGGTGATGGGGTACATGTGATGTGGGTATGCCCTGGTTTTACCACTTCCAATATCCGCAATGCTGCCCTGAATAAAGAAGGTCAATCGCACGGTGAAACACCAATGGATGAAGGCAAAATGATGAGTGCGGAAACCTGTGCTGCACATATCCTCAAAGCCATCCGGAAAAAGAAGCGGACCCTGGTACTGACTTTTACCGGCAAAAGAACCGTGTTCATGCAAAAGTTTTTTCCAAAGCTGGCTGA
Organism: Chitinophagaceae bacterium; assembly: GCA_035439185.1. Lineage (GTDB taxonomy): Bacteria > Bacteroidota > Bacteroidia > Chitinophagales > Chitinophagaceae > JJ008. The sequence continues at coordinate 12,817 of DAORJS010000021.1, read as the reverse complement.
TAAATTTGCCCATAATTTCTTTTTCAAAGAAGGAAAACTGGTCAAATAAAGCACGTAAGTTGATGCGACAGCATAAAGGCTTCGATTCCAATAAAAAATGAATTACCGTTAAAACTGTATTCAGCAACCAGACCAACTACCTTGCCGCTCATCACCCTCACATCCGATATTGGCAGTCCAGATTACCTGGTTGGAGCCGTAAAGGCACAGTTATTACAGCTGAACCCGGAATTCAGCATCGTGGATATTTCGCATAATATCCCACCCTTTAATTATCCGCAGGCCGCCTATGTTTGCCGCTCTGCTATCCGCAATTTTCCTCCTTACTCCTATCATCTGATCCTGGTTAATCTGTTTGAAAAAAAACCGGAACAACTGATCCTGGCTTTTCATCAGGAACAATACCTGCTATGTGCAGATAACGGATTACTGACGATGATTCTGGAAGAAAGTCCGGAAATGGTCATCGGTATTCCACTGGATAAAGCCGCCATCAAAAACACGGTCTATCTCACTTCGGTCATGGGAACGGTGGTGAATAAACTCGCTAATGGGGAACCCATCCAGCGGATCGGCGTGCCGGATGTAACGATTATGGAGAAAAGACATCTCCGACCCACATTGGAGAATAATGTCATCGAAGGGCAAATCATCTTTATCGACAGTTTTGAAAACGTGATCGTCAATATAACCCGCCAGCAATTTGAAGAACAGAGACAGGGCCGAAAATTCAGGATTGCTTTCACCCGGGGAGAAATCATTGACCGGATCAGCGAGACCTATGCAGATGTGACCGAAGGAGAAAAGCTTGCTCTGTTTAACAGTGCCGACTACCTCGAAATCGCCATCAATAAAGGCAATGCAGCCGGGCTTTTTGGCCTCAAAGGCTTCTCAGAAAAAATCAGGGAAGGACAGCTGGCCTACCATACGGTAAAAGTGTATTTCGAATAAGCCGGCGTCCGTCTGTCCTTTTTCACATTTTTTAACTGAAAAACAGGGGATTATCAGCTGATAACCTTGACCTGAATATCCCTATTTTTGTGAACCTCCAAAACAGGGGTCAAATCATCAATTTATGAGCTTCAAAAGAATTAATAACATTACCGGCTGGCTGGTGTTTTTTGTTGCCTTCGCGACTTATTTTTTAACCCGTGAAGCCAGGGGTAGTTTATGGGATACCGGCGAATTTATCGCCAGCGCCAAAAACGTGGGAATGCCCCACCCTCCCGGTGCGCCGATGTTTGTATTGCTTGGCCGCCTCTTTATTATTCTCTTTGGAGAAAATAATGCAGCCAGTGCTGTGAACTTTATGAGTGCCCTGGCTTCAGCGGCAACCATCCTTTTCCTTTTCTGGAGTGTGACACATTTTGCCCGTAAAATGATGGTGGGTGTTGGCGAAGAACTGGACAAAAATCAACTCTTTACCACCATGGCCGCCGGTGTGGTCGGTGGTTTAGCTTATACATTCAGTGATTCATTCTGGTTCAGTGCGGTGGAAGGTGAAGTATATGCCCTTTCTTCTTTCTTTACCGCTCTTGTATTCTGGGCCATGCTCAAATGGGAACATGCCGATGAAAAAGCCGGCAATGATCCCGGTGCCCGCGCCCGTAGTGACCGCTGGATTGTGTTCCTGTTTTTCATGATGGGCCTATCAATCGGTGTTCACTTGCTGAACCTGCTTGTGATTCCTGCCATTGTGATGATCTATTACTATCGCCGTTTCCAGCCAACCACCAAAGGTTCCATCTGGGCCTTTATCCTGGGCTGTCTGATCACCGGTCTGGTTCAGGTGGGAGTTATTCAGTATTCCATGAAGGCAGCCGGACAGTTTGATATTTTCTTTGTGAATACATTGGGTATGCCTTTCTTTTTTGGTTTCGGTTTCTATTTTATTGCAATCGGCGCCCTGATCATCTGGGCCCTTCGTTTTAATGAAAGGAATATTTCCCAAACCAAACTCATGATCTGGTTTGCCCTTTTCCTTTCATTATCTGCCCTGCCCTTTATACTGAATATCGGGGTTGGATTAAAATTCCTGCAATTCCTTGTATTAGGTACTGCTGCTCTTGCCGCTGGTTATTTCCTGAAACCCGCCGCGCTGAAAATTTTGAAGTTATCACTTTGGTGCTATGCATTCATGATGATCGGTTACTTCATGTATTTCACGGCATTGATCAGGTCCAATGCCAACCCGACGATTGACATGAACAATGTGGACAATCCCATCAACCTCGTTTACTATCTCAGCCGTGAACAATACGGAGAAGCGCCACTGGTTTATGGTCCGCATTTTGCCGCCAACCCCAATACCGACCTGGTAGAAGACAAACCCCTGAAAGAAGGGGAAATGACCTATGTAAAAGGTGATAAGAAATATATTCAAACCGGAAGAAAACAATCTTATAATTACAAGAGTGATGTGAAACAACTCTTCCCCCGTATCTGGGATAGCAGTAATGACCAGTACCATGCAGAATTTTATGCAGACTGGCTCAACCTGGGCCGGGATGAACAAGGCAAATATGAAGCCCCCAGCTATGCGGATAATTTCAACTGGTTCTTCTCCTATCAGATGGGACTGATGTACTGGCGTTATTTCATGTGGAATTTTGCCGGCAAACAAAACGATGTGCAGGGCCTCGGCAATAAAAGAGATGGCAATTGGATCAGCGGTATATCTTTTATTGATAATAAACGACTGGGGGATCAGTCCAAACTGCCAGACAGTATCAAAAACAATAAAGCACACAATACACTTTACCTGATCCCCTTCCTGCTGGGGATCCTGGGATGTGTGTACCAGTTTGTCCGTAACCGGAAAGACTGGATCGTTAATTTCCTGCTCTTCTTCATGACAGGTTTAGCGATTGTATTTTACCTGAACCAGCCCGGTAATCAGCCCAGGGAACGGGACTACGCTTTTGTAGGATCTTTCTATGCATTTGCTATCTGGATTGGTTTGGCCGTAGTAGCCTTTGTGCGAATGGCCCGTGAAAAAGCTGATAAAGTTTCATTCCAGAATACCTTAATGATCGGTGGTGGTTTAACATTCTTTGTCACCCTGCTCAGTTGTGTGAATGATACAGGTGGCGCTGCCCTGATTGTACCTGTTGTTGTAACAGCACTCTTTGTATTACTGACCGGTGCCGTTACCTACGGAATCAGAGCGATCTCCGGCGATGGAAAAAACAGCATGGCGCTCAATATCGGTGCATCCCTGATTTGCATGGTTGCCCCGCTCTTAATGGCACAACAGGAATGGGATGACCATGACCGCAGTATGAAAACAACAGCACCTGATATGGCCAGGGATTACCTGGAAAGCTGTGCACCCAATGCCGTGATCTTTACTTTTGGCGATAATGATACTTATCCGCTCTGGTATGCCCAGGAAGTGGAAGGTATACGCCCTGATATCCGGATCATCAATAACAGCTTGCTGGGAATTGACTGGTATATCAACCAACTCCGTTATAAAGTAAATGAAGCTGATTCACTGGATGTGATCTGGAGTCCGGAACAAATTGAAGGCCATAACCGTGAATACATGCGTTACCGCGCTCAGGGTGATCCCAATACTCACTATGACCTGTTTGATGTGATGAAAAATGTATTGGGAAAACCAAATTTCAATGAAGAAACCGGAAGAGATGAAGGATATGGCTCATTCCCTGTTGCCAAATTCAAAGTCCCTGTTGATACCAGCATGGTCAGAAAGAATGGTACCGTGAATGCAAATGACAGTGTGCTGTCTGAACTTCGGTTCGAAATTCCTGAAGATAAATTACAGGGGGGATTGATCCGCAGTGACTTCATGATCCTGAATATTATTGCGACTAATAACTGGAAACGCCCGATTTATTTCACTTCCCCATATGGTGAACTGGGCTTTGGTCAGTATCTCCGTAAGGATGGTCTCTCCTATCGCCTGGTACCGGTGCAGTCAAAAGGTTCTCAGGAAGGCTGGCTGGTTCACCGCACCCTGCGTGAAGTAGGATTGGGTGGAACGCAGATCCGCGACAATAACGATCAGGTGATCTACAATAACCTCATGACAAAGTACCGCTTTGGCAATGCCCATCGGAAAGGCATGTACTATGATGAAGAAAACCGCAGACACCTGCTCAATCTTCGTTCGCTCTATGGTGAAGCGGCCGGTAATCTGGCCGATGCCGGTAAAAAAGATGAAGCCGCTAAACTGATTGATAAACTGGAAAGCGGGATTAGTCCTGAGAACCTGCCCTATGCCATGGTAAGCCGCTATGGTTCCCACAACCAGCAGGGCATGCTTTACCTGGAAGCCTGTTATAAAGCCGGTAAAAAAGAGCTGGCCGAAAAAGTGCGCCAGAGCCTGAGAAAGGATATGGAGCAACAGCGGAAATATTATATCGCCATGAACGGAGGTAATACGCCTGATATTTCCCAGGCCGGTGCCGATAACAATGATCCGATGCTCCGCGCCATGTTGATGGAATACAGGATCAACGAAGCAATGATGATAGTACTCGATGAACTGGAAAAGAATTATGCCCCCGAGACCAGGGTCAAGACCAATACTGAAAACCCTGCTCCAACTGTAACCAATACAGCCAAACCCGATAGCGGGGCCAAAAAGGATACTCCAAAATAATTTGCCCATCAGCAATAACCAAAACCCTCCCTCAGGAGGGTTTTTTTATACCCTTTTTTAAGGAATAAACTGCTTTCCATCATCCTTAAAAAAATGATGGGGCCGCCCTTTCACTTGAATATTGAAAATTGTTCGTTGAACATTGAACATTCCAAACACTCCAAAATCCCATTGTGGTCTTAAAAACTCCGAAACCTGTCTTTACCCCTTTCCCCAATGAACCTTCCCTCTTTCCATCTGTCATACATTTAACAATGAGGTATGCTGCCACTATCAGTGAACTGCTTCTTTTATCGTAAATTACATGTCCAATGCGCGGATTCCAATTTACCCGATTTAACCCTGACGATAACAGCAAAAGCCGTTTTGAGCAGATGCTGGATCTTTTTATGCAGTTACTCACTTATACCAGTGGCGATTTATCTGAAGCCCTGCAATGGATGAATGAACTGGACAAAAAATACCAGCTGACAGACGACGACTATGGCATGGGTGATTTTATTGATGAATTAAAAGAGAAAGGATATATCTCCGGAGACAACGAAAAAGGAGAAATCAAAATCACGCCGAAGACCGAACAGGGCATCCGGAAAAGAAGCCTGGATGAAATCTTTGGCAAGCTGAAAAAAACAAAACAGGGCGATCATAAAACCTTTAAACCCGGCCAGGGTGATGAACTGAACCCGGAGACCAGACAGTTTCAGTTTGGGGATATGCTGGAGCAGATAGATTTTACGGAAAGCATCCGCAATGCCCAGATCAATCATGGGATCGACAGTTTCCAGATGCGGGAAGATGACCTGAGTATCCGGGAAACAGATTTCAAATCACAGACCTCAACGGTATTGATGATTGATATTTCCCATTCCATGATTCTGTATGGAGAAGACCGGATTACCCCGGCTAAAAAAGTGGCCATGGCCCTGAGTGAACTGATCCAGACCCGTTATCCTAAAGACACATTGGATATTGTGGTATTTGGTAATGATGCCTGGCCCATAGAAGTAAAGGATCTTCCTTACCTGCAGGTTGGCCCTTATCATACCAATACAGTAGCCGGATTGGAACTGGCCATGGATATATTAAGGCGCCGGAAAAATCCGAACAAACAAATCTTCATGATCACCGATGGCAAACCAACCTGTTTGAAAATCGGAAAACGCTATTATAAAAACAGTTTTGGACTTGACAGGAAAGTGGTGAACCGCTGTCTGAACCTGGCAGCCCAATGCAAGAAATTAAAAATTCCTATTACCACATTTATGATTGCCACCGATCCTTATCTCCAGAAATTTGTTCAGGAGTTTACAGAGATGAATCATGGCAAGGCCTTTTTCGCCTCACTGGATAAACTGGGTGCCTTTATATTCAGTGATTTTGAGAGTGGGAAGAGGAAGACGGTGTATTAGTCCGAACCACGATTGGGGTAGATTATTAGATTTATTAGAAAATGGCCGATTACAAATACAAAGAAATTACTGAAAAAATTATAGGATCTGCTATGCGCGTGCATGCTTATCTGGGTAATGGCTTTCAGGAACTGATATACCAAAGAGCGCTTGAAATAGAATTTGCAGAATCGGGTCTGCATTTTGAGAGAGAATTCAGTATGCCCATTTACTATAAAGGATTAAAGATTGGGGAACGAAGAGTTGATTTTTTTGTTGAAGGGAAAATTATGGTTGAATTAAAAGCAATTATACAACTGGAAAAAGTTCATCTGGCTCAGGCAAAAAACTATCTGGAAGCTTATAATGTACAGGTAGGTCTTTTAATAAACTTCGGAAGCATCAGTCTGGAATTCAAAAGACTGGAAAATTCAAAATACAAACAACCGCCAATTAATCATGAAAATCCATAAATCTACCCCAATCGTGGTTCAGACAATAAAAACCCTGGGTGAGTTAAAGAAAAGTGGCTATCGTTCTAGAAGCATTAAAGAAGAGATCAGGGAAAACCTGATTACCCGTTTGCAGCAAAAAGAGTCTACTTTTTCCGGTATCATCGGATATGAGGATACCGTTATTCCGGATGTGGAAAGGGCCCTGCTGAGTAAACACAATATTCTCTTCCTCGGTCTCCGGGGACAGGCCAAGACCAGGATGGCCAGACAAATGACAGAGTTACTGGATGAATATATTCCTTCAGTCAGAGGAAGTGATATCAATGATGATCCGCTGAATCCAATTTCCAGGTATGCGCAGGAGGAAATTGCCACGCATGGTGATGAAACACCCATTCACTGGATTCATCGAAGTGAGCGCTATGGTGAAAAACTGGCGACACCTGATGTAAGTGTGGCGGATCTGATTGGTGATATAGATCCTATTAAAGCAGCTAATCTCAAACTGAGTTTTGCTGATGAAAGAGTGATCCATTATGGGATCATCCCGAGAAGTAACCGGGGCATTTTTGTCATCAATGAATTACCCGACCTGCAGGCAAGAATACAAGTGGCCCTTTTCAATATACTGGAAGAAGGAGATGTTCAGATCCGGGGTTTTAAACTCAGATTGCCATTGGATATACTGTTTGTATTTACTGCCAACCCGGAAGACTATACCAACCGCGGATCTATTGTAACCCCGCTGAAAGACAGGATTGAAAGTCAGATCCTGACCCATTATCCCAAATCACTGGAGCAGGCCCTGGAAATCACTGAACAGGAGGCCGTGATTGGTAAAGATCAGCAGTCGAGAGTAGAGATCAGTGACCTGGTAAAAAGATTAATTGAACAGGTGGCTTTTGAGGCCCGGAACAGTGAACTGGTTGATAAGAAAAGTGGCGTGAGCGCCCGCTTAACGATTTCCGCATTTGAGAATGCCATCAGTGCAGCTGAAAGAAGGGCGATTATCAATCAGGAAAAAAGAACCCAGGTATGGATCAGTGATCTGGCTGGTATCATCCCTTCCATTACCGGTAAAGTGGAACTGGTGTATGAAGGAGAGCAGGAAGGTCCTTTTCAGGTAGCCATGAATCTGGTGGATAAAGCCATCCGCTCCCAGTTTATCCAGTTCTTTCCGAATCCGGAGCAAATGAAGAAAAGAAGAACCGGAGCTAAAACTTCCCCGGATGAAACCAAAGAAGAAAATCCATACCGGCCCGTGACACAATGGTTCGACAAGGGGAATCATCTCAATATTTCGTTTGGTACATCAGATAAAGACAAACAAATACTGCTGTATAAAGTAGATGGGTTACATGCGGTGGTCAAAAAATATTATCCCGGAGCCAATGAAGAACAAGCGGCCCTGTTGATGGAATTTATCTTACACGGACTTGCTTCTTATTCCCTGATCAGTAAAAAAATGTTTGAAAGTAAAGTGGAGTTCAAAGACCTGATGGGCAGTATGATGGATTTCGGAGAGAAGGATTTTGAATTTGATGAGGAAGCTTAAAAAGTTTGCTCCTTTGTATTTTTTTTTGCCACAAAGGCACAAAGACACTAAAGATGTAAGTTCGTTTTTCTTAGTGTCTTTGTGCCTTTGTGGCAAATATCTTTCAACTACTCAGAACCGGTAACCAATACTGGCACCGCCTGAAGGAATAAATCCATTTTTAATAAATGGTGTAAAAGCCACTCTCCAGGTCAATCCTTTTTTCCCAAAAGGTTGCTTACGGAAACCAAGACACAAGCTACCGGCCACCACGCTTTCACTGGACTGCGTATCATTAAAGAAATCAGAAACGGATGCTGATACAAAGGTAAATCCGCCGCCTACTTCGAGGTACTGTCCTTTTGCTCCTGCCAGATAATTCACCTGAACAGGTATGGCAAAATAGCCATCCCCGCTTACTGATGCACCACCGATACCGGCACGGAATCCAAATCCATTTTCGTACTTACCAAAGCGGCCATCATAGTTGACACTGTAAATAATCCCGGCTCCGCCAACCTCGAGATACACTTGTGAGGCATTGGCACTGGTTCTGCCTTCTCTCTCTACTCCCTGAGCAATAGAAGCAGAAGTAAATGACAAGGTTAACAGGATCATCATGAATCCTTTCATAGCGTATACTTTTTTACTCATTACAAATTGGTTTAATATCCGCAATATATAGGTAAATCATTATTTCAGAAAGCTTCTCATATAATATTAACTTCTCTTTCAAGTGTTATACCAAACACTTCATTCACACGCTGTACTATTTCCTCACTGAATTGATATACTTCCTGTCCAGATGCATGGCCATAATTCACCAGTACCAGCGCCTGCCGCTCATGACAGCCCACTGAGCCCCTGCGAAATCCTTTCCAACTGATACCTGGCTGAGGGCCGCAATTTTCAATCAGCCAGCCCGCTGCCAGCTTAATATTTCCGTTTGTCAGAGGATAGGCAACTATATCAGGAAATGCGGTACGTAATTGTTCAAACCGGGCAATTGTTATTTCCGGATTCTTAAAAAAACTTCCCGCATTGCCCATTATTAAAGGATCGGGTAATTTACTGCGGCGGATATTGATGACAGCCTGCGACACTGATTTCAGGCTTAGTTCCTTAATTCCCATTTTTTCCAGTTCCGTTTCTATTGCCCCGTAACTTGTATTAAACCGGGGATGTTTTCGTAACCGATAAGTCACATTCAGAATTACAAACTGATCCCTGTATTTTTTTTTGAATACACTTTCCCTGTATCCGAATTCACAATCAGCATTGGTAAAAGTGACTTTTCGTTTATCATTGATATGAAATGCTTCCAGGTCCCAGAAAATATCTTCGATTTCAACTCCATAGGCCCCGATATTCTGCATGGGTGTTGCCCCCACATTTCCAGGGATCAGGGAAAGATTCTCTGCTCCTGCCCAACCCCGGCCAATACTATATTGTACAAACTGGTGCCAGTTTTCACCAGCGCCGGCTCTTACATATACATATTCACTGTCTTCATGTAATTCGGTAATTCCATGGATTTCATTTTTAAGTACCAGCCCGTTGAAATCCCTTGTAAACAGCAGGTTGCTTCCTCCCCCAAGTACCAACACAGGGCCGGGCAATGACATGGCCACAATCTCCCCCAGTTCATCTTCTGATGTGAAAGAGGCAAAATAACGGGCCTGAGCATCGATCCCGAAACTGTTATAAGGTTTTAATGAAATATTTTCCTGAATAGCCACCAGCAAATGTCCGTTTTTCAAAGCAAATGCCGCCTGTTCCAGGTCATAAAATGGGAATATTTTGACCCGCTTTGCCGCCTTTTAAAGCCCTCAGGCGTCTCTTGTTCAAACATAAACTTTCATTAAATTCGCCGGATACCCGGTATAGCCGGCATTAAACGAACCGATATGAAATTGATTCCCCTGTTTTTTTCAATATTGATCAGCCTCGGAGTTCTGGCACAACCGATGCCCCTGCCTTATCAGATACAACAAGTGCCCTTACCCGAAGCCATGAATAAACAGGTTTGTATTTCTGGTATCAAATACATGGATGGCAAACTGTATTTCGTATCTGAACGCTGCCCGATGATCATTGTAACAGATCCGGCTACTGGTAACATTACACAAACCATTTCAACCAGTATCGGACAGGAATTTGAAATGGAAGGACTGACTTCTTATAAAAACAAACTATACTCTGTTTCTGAGGAGTTGGTGGCAGTATATGAAATTGACCCTGCTACCGGTCATAGTAAACAACTGAGTACTTCCAGCCCCCTTCCACCCAAATCAAAAAGCGGAGATGGAATGGAAGGAATTGCCGCCAATGAAACCAATAACAAATTTTACATCCTTCGGGAAAGGAATGAAAATATGACTTTCGCACAGATCTGGACTTTCAGCATTGAACCAGGCAGTGAGGACAACAGCTTCAGCCTGAAATATGAATCCATGATTGAGCTCCCCCTTCAAAATCCTCAATGGCGCTATTCAGATATCTGCTATGACAAAGAAAATGACAGACTGCTCTGTCTTAAATCCTATTCAAAGGGAAAACTGCGCCAGCAATTCATTGAAGCTTTGGATATCGATAAAAGTGGCAACCTGCTGAAAGAAACACTCAAAGACCTGAATGTTGAACGTTTTTCACAAATATCCAACGAATACAAGGACCAGGATTTCAGTATGAATCTGGAAGGGATTACTGTTGATAAAGATGGTAATATCTGGATCGTCAGTGATAACACTTCAGGAAAAGCAGCCTGTGATCAGCCGGCTAAAGAAAAAACCATTTTACTCCAACTGATCAAAAAATAGAATTTCATTTTCCGCTTAGGGCAAAAATTCTTAAATTGACAATACGATGTTGTCGAAACAGAAACCATTAGCCCGGATCGCCCTCACAGCTGTCAGCTGGTTTGCCTTGTTTCTTCAATTCCGCATCATGATCAATAGCGGAGCAGTAAGCGGTTTATCACGACCAATGCTGGCCACTAATTTTTTCAGCTATTTCACCATCCTTAGTAATTTACTGGTTGCGCTTAGTCTTAGCTTTCAACTGGGTTTCCCCAACAGTAAACAAGGACAGTTTTTCAGCAGTACCACAGTCTCAACGGCCATAGCCGTCTATATCTTTATTGTTGGTCTTGTGTATAATCTGGTGCTGAGAGGAATCTGGTCACCCACCGGATGGCAACTGGTTGCTGACAACCTGCTGCATGTAGCTGTTCCGCTTTTATATATTCTTTATTGGTATTTTTTTCAGGACCCGGAAAAATTACCATGGAAAGCCTTACTCAGCTGGTTGATATTTCCGGCCCTTTACCTGACTTATACCTTAATCAGAGGTGCCATGGTTAATTGGTACCCCTATCCTTTTGTAGATGCCGGAAAGCTTGGCTATGCAAAAGTGGCGCTGAATTCAATGGCGGTGCTGGCCGCTATGCTGATAACCGGATCAGTCTTGCTGACCATTAATAACCGGTTAAAAGTTAAACAATCCTAAAACCAGGGAGCCTGTCAACCCTTTGGCATGGATTTCCGACTTACTGTGCTTATGAAACCAATTTTACTCTGCCTGCTGGCCCTGGTGCTGAAGACTTCTGTCATTGCACAGAAAGTTGACAGCATTTATTTCAACCTGTATACAGACAGCCTGAAAAAAGGACAGCATAATTATATCAATATGGACGGCAAACTCAGCAATGGACGCTGGATGCCCCTAACAGCCAAAGACATTGAATTCAGCTGTACAACAGCCAGTTTTCAGGGAAATGAACTGGTCATCCCCTCCGACTTTAAACCTGAAAAAGTAACTGTGAAGGCTGTACTGAAATCAAACCCTGCCGTTTGGAAAGAGATCACGATCTGGATCAAACAAAAACCTGACGGGCCCTTGCCCACCCAGGAAGAGATCATGCGGGATCTGAAAAAGGATCAAAAAAATAAAAGAAACCGATAAGTAAAAGCCCCGCAGTTGCGGGGCTTTTTTATCAGGCAAATTTCTTGGCGTCTTCCAGGAATTTGGCAAGACCAATATCTGTAAGCGGATGCTTTAATAAACCGAGTATGGAATCAAGCGGACAGGTACAAACATCTGCACCGGCTTCTGCACATCTCACAATGTGAAGGGCATTACGGATAGATGCGGCCAGGATCTCTGTCTTGAAACCCTGAACATTATAAATATGAGCAATCTGGGAAATCAGTTCGATACCATCCCAGTTGCTATCATCAATCCGGCCGATAAAGGGAGATAAATAGGTAGCTCCAGCCTTTGCAGCAAGGATGGCCTGACCAGCCGAAAAAACAAGGGTGCAATTGGTTCTGATCCCATTATCTGAAAACCATTTAATGGCTTTGATACCATCTTTGATCATCGGCACTTTTACCACAATATTCGGATGGATGGCAGCCAGCTTTTTTCCTTCTTCCACAATGGCGTTGAATTCGGTACTCACTACTTCGGCACTGATATCACCATCCACCATTTCACAAATGGTTTTGTAATGGTTCATGACAGCAGCTTCTCCTTTGATGCCTTCTTTGGCCATCAATGAGGGATTGGTGGTTACCCCATCCAGAATACCTAATTCATTGGCTTCTTTGATCTGGGCCAGATTGGCTGTGTCGATAAAAAATTTCATGATGATGAATTTAAAATCCTTTGATACCGGATAATCGCTATAAGCTAGCTTCTGTGAAATCCGCCTTCGCTAAAGCTACGGTGAAACCCGCCTTCGCTAAAGCTACGGTGAAACCCGCCTTCGCTAAAGCTTTTGTGAAACCCGCCTTCGCTAAAGCTTTTG
>DAORJS010000020.1:0-19605 GCA_035439185.1 Chitinophagaceae bacterium | reverse complement strand
CCAGTTTATCGCCTAAGTTTTCCAGGCCGCTTACCTCGGTAATCTTTCCCTCTCGGTTCACTTTCATATTGAATTTGGTTCCTTTTAATGCACCAAATACTTTTTTCATGAGTTCTAATGGATTCCTTTTTACATCACCCGTATCCTTACTTACCGGGTCATCGGTATCTATATCAAGATTGAAGCCCATCATAACCGTATTCATTTTAAATCTTTCCAGTTTACTGGAAATGGTCTTGATACTGCCATCATCATCAATAATGTCCATGGAGTAGTAAGTGGTCATATCCATTTGTACCGGCTGCCCCAGGATTTCCTGATCCATATTGATGATCATTTCATAATCATAGCCCTTGCCTTTTTCCAGATCAAACTTCAGCATTTTGCCGGTGGTTGAATTTTTGGCCGATTGGCAGGCATCCAGCAGGAAAACAGACAGGAGAATGCAGGCAGTTGCGGGGAGCAGAATGATACGTTTCATGATGAGTTGAAATTTATTACACAATAAAGGTACTTGATTAGTAATTTCGCCGGAAACCCATTTCATCAACCAATTCAGCCACATATTCCATCTGCTCAAAAAGGACTTGCTGCTGGAAATCAGGCAGCAGTATAGTTTTTACGGGGTGCTCCTTTACATCGGATCAACCATTTTTGTTTTATTCAACGCCATGGATGAAACGGAAAGCCGGGTCTGGAACGGATTATTCTGGGTGATTCAGTTATTCATTTGTATTAATGCAGTAGCTAAGAGTTTCCTACAGGAAAGCCGGGGCCGGATGCTTTATTTTTATTCGATTGCCAGTCCGGGGAGTTTTGTTCTCGCAAAATTGCTTTTCAATTCCCTCCTCATGTTGCTGATGAGTCTGCTGAGTCTCCTTTTATTTGTCTTATTCCTTGGCAATCCGATGCAAAATGCCGGACAGTTCATCGGGTTGGTTTTACTGGGCGGCTGGAGTCTGAGCCTGGTCTTTACTTTTCTGGCGGCTATTGCTGCCAAGGCCCAGCAGAATGCTGCGATTATGGCTGTATTGGGATTTCCGATTATCATTCCGCAATTATTATTGCTGATGCGGCTTTCATCGGCTGCTTTCTCTCCATTACTAACGATTCCATTCAGTACCATCCTGCTCCTGATGGCACTTGACATACTGGTAGTGGTGCTGGCCGTGATATTGTTTCCTTTTTTGTGGAAAGACTGAGGAGTCGGGAGTCGGAACATTACTTGGTTTGGGCGATGTTTTAATTATTAATCCTTATTTAATATTTCGGGCTTATTCAACGGTTGAAAGCTATTTGATATTCAGCCCTTTGATTTTCCCAAATCCCCTTAATTTTGCCTCACGATACCCGCTCCGGCGGGATTCAATGGCCCCCATTGACACTGGAAAAGAACTATATGCATAAGTCCTGGTGGAAGATCCTCAGTGTTCTTCTGCTGGTTTACACTTTCACAGCCGGATTACTGATGAACGTGCCAAGGCTTCCGCCCCTGCAGGAAACCATCCGTAATCTTTATTTCCATGTTTGTATGTGGTTTGCCATGATGATTTTGTTTACCATATCCGTGGTCAATTCCATCCGGTTTCTGCGCAGTTTTAAACTGAAATACGATATATATGCCCGTCAGTTTGCTGTCGTTGGCATTTTATTCGGATTACTGGGATATAGTACCGGAGCTATCTGGGCCTCTTTTACCTGGGCGGATCCCAATAATTCCATCATCGACAATTTTAAAACCATTGCCCGTGATCCGAAATTAATCGGTGCTGCCATTGCATTATTGGTTTATGCAGCTTATCTGATTCTTCGTGATTCTGTACAGGATGCTGATAAAAAAGCAAGGGTGAGTGCGGTCTATAATATTTTCGCTTATGCGCTTCTTTTCCCATCCATCTGGATTTTACCCCGAATTCTGCCCAGTTTGCATCCGGGCAACAATGGAGAAAATCCTGCATTGGATGTAAAAAATGATATCAGTGGCTCCATGAGGATGATCTTTTACCCGGCAGTAATCGGCTGGACCCTCTTAGGGGTTTGGATAGCCACATTAAAGATCAGGCTGAACCTGCTGAAAGAAAAAACAATGCTGTCATGATGAAACTATTCAAACGCATTTGCCTTATTGCAATGCTTTTTTTAAGCAGCCTGCCGGTTTGGGCACAGGGCAATACAACGGGAATGGCCGACCTGATGCGCAGCAATGGCCGCATCTATGTTGTGGTGGCTGTTATGGTAACTATTCTGGCCGGACTGGTTTTCTATGTAGCCAGGCTCGATCGCAAAATCAGCAAATTCGAGAAAGAAAAATAAAAACAGATTTATGCTCTATCAGGCCGGTTGCTGCCTGAAATAATAACGAACGATTGCTTAAAATAAAAAACAGAATTATGTCAGACAAACATTACAGTTTTTTTGGGGCCGTTGAAAAAAGTTTCGATAAGGCTGCCAAATACACCAAATGGGATCAGGGTACCCTTGAACAGATCAAACAATGTAATTCCGTACTCCGGATGAACTTCCCGGTAAAAATCGGAGATAAAATCGAAGTGATCAAAGCTTACCGGGTTCAGCACAGTCATCATAAAACCCCCTGTAAAGGAGGAATCCGTTTTGCCACATCAGTTAACCTGGATGAAGTAATGGCATTGGCTGCACTGATGACATACAAGTGCGCCATTGTAAACGTTCCTTTTGGTGGTGCCAAAGGCGGGATCAGTATTGATCCAAAAAAATATTCTGCCTATGATCTGGAAAAAATCACCCGTCGTTATACGGCAGAACTGATTAAGAAAAATTTTATCGGACCCGGCACCGATGTACCGGCTCCTGATTATGGTACAGGTGAAAGGGAAATGGCCTGGATCCTGGATACCTATACTTCCATGCGTCCCGGCGAAATTGATGCTGCGGGTTGTGTAACCGGTAAACCTGTTACTCAAGGCGGTGTTCGCGGACGCCGCGAAGCCACCGGTCTGGGTGTATTCTTTGGTCTTCGTGAAGTGTGTAATATGCCGGATGTAATGGAAAAACTGGGCATGACGATTGGCGTAAAAGATAAACGTGTGGTGGTACAGGGACTCGGAAACGTAGGTTATCATTCAGCTAAATTCTTCCAGGATGCGGGTGCAAAAATCACTGCCCTTGCCGAATATGAAGGAGCCATCTGGAATGATGGTGGACTGGATGTGGACGCCGTTTTTGAACACCGTAAAAAAACAGGTTCTATCCTGAACTTCCCCGGGGCATCTAATTTTGAAAAAAATACGGATGCACTGGAAAAAGAATGTGATATCCTGATTCCGGCTGCACTGGAGAATGTAATTGATGGCGAAAATGCGCCAAGAGTTAAAGCCAAACTGATTGGTGAAGCAGCCAACGGTCCTTTAACGCCTGAAGCAGATGAAGAATTTTCCAGAAGAGGAATCATCGTGGTGCCTGATATGTATCTCAATGCCGGCGGGGTTACCGTTTCTTATTTTGAATGGCTGAAGAACCTGAGCCATGTTCGTTACGGCCGTCTGGAAAAAAGATTCACTGAAAACCTGAATGCACATATCATCGGACAAATAGAGGAACTGAGCGGAAAAAAAGTAAAAGAAACCGCCAGGGAATTTATCATGCATGGGCCAGACGAAGTGGATCTGGTTTACAGTGGCCTGGAGGAAACCATGATCACGGCCACGCATGAAATCATGAACGCCTGGAAAGCCAATCCTGCCATTCCCGATATGCGTACTGCAGCTTATGTAGTCGCCATCAATAAAGTAGGTACCAGTTATGCCGAATTGGGAATTTTCCCATAAGCCGGCAGCCTCCCAAACAAATTGCTTATTTCAAACCCGTTCAACAGAACGGGTTTTCTTTTATCAGGACAGATACGGCAAGTGAAAGTTGGCGAATGCTCCGGGTATTTTACGTACCGGGTACAACCTTTCACTCCAATTTTACAATCTGTGAAGCGGAAATACTTACCTTCAATTACAAAACCATAGAATCATGAAGAAATTATTTATTGGACTCCTATCCCTGATTACAGTGGCCGCAAGTGCCCAGACTGCCGATGAAATCGTTCAGAAATATGCTGCTGCCATGGGTGGTCTTGATGCCTTTAAAAAAGTTCAAACTGCCAAATTTGCCGGAAGCGTCAGTGTGCAGGGCAATGACCTGCCCATGACCATGCAGGTGATTAATAACCGCGCTGTCCGCAGTGATGTGGATGTGATGGGAACCGCCGTCACCAATTCCTACAAAGACGGCAAGGGATGGAAACTGAATCCATTTGCCGGTGTCGAAACTGCCACCGATATGGAACCTGCTGAACTCAACGACATTAAAGGACTTTCCAGTCTCGCTTCTCCATTAATGGATTATAAAAATCAGGGGCATACTATTGAACTGATCGGACAGGAAGATGTGGAAGGTGTTAAGACTTTTAAAATAAAACTGACCGCAAAGGAAGATGGACGTGCCACTTTTTATTATATCAGTACAGCCGATTACCATATTATCAAGGCCAGTTCAAAAAGAATGATGCAGGGTGCAGAAACAGAAGTGGAGACTTATTTTTCCGATGTTAAAGAATTTAATGGTATCAAGTTCGCCATGAACAGAACCCAGAAAATGAATGGCACTGTTTTTCAGACCATTCAGTATAATACAATTGAACTCAATGTAAAGATTGAGGATTCTGTTTTTGACAAATAATCAGGTCAGCGGATTATTTCAGAAGAATTCATTTTTTGCCACGAAGACACTAAGGCACTAAGCAAAGAAAAGTTGATCCTCACTTCTTTGTGCCTTTGTGACTTTGTGGCAATATTTTTTATAGTAAAATCGAAGGCAATTCCTCAATTTCTAATAGTTGCCCTTTTGTTTTCCTGAAGCCAAAAGAATGCTTTCCGTTGGTGATCACGAGGTATTCCACCGGCAGGCTGATATGATAACGCAGTAATTGCTGCAAAACAGCATCATTCAGCTCAATGTCCATCGCCTTGCATTCAATCATCATCCAGGGTTCATGCTGATTATTATATACGAGTAAATCAAACCGCTTTTTAAGTTCTCCGAGCCTGAATTCCTTTTCTACTGCAATCAACTGGAGCGGATAAGCTAATGTTTGGGTAAGATAGCTGATAAAATTCTGCCTGACCCATTCTTCCGGAGTCAGCACCACCCATTTTTTCCGGAGGCGATCGAAGATAAGTTCCCGTCCTTCTTCCTTTTTAATCCGGAAAGCAGGTTCGGGATATTGAATAATCAGCATGCAGCGGGATTAGTAGTCCGGACAAAAGTAATTGTTTAAATTGCAATATGAAATCAAAAGAAGAGATCGTACAAAACTGGTTGCCGCGTTATACCGGAGCCACCCTGGAGAGTTTTGGTGAATACATATTGCTGACCAATTTCAGCAATTATGTAAAAATGTTTGCAGCCTGGAACAATGTACCCATCATCGGGGCCGAGCGGCCCATGCAGTGCGCCACTGCTGATAATATCACGATCATCAATTTTGGCATGGGAAGTCCTACGGCTGCCACTATTATGGATCTGCTTTCGGCCATCATGCCAAAGTCTGTTCTTTTCCTGGGCAAATGCGGAGGCCTCAAAAGAAGAAATAAAATCGGTGACCTGATCCTGCCAATTGCGGCCATCAGAGGTGAAGGTACTTCCAACGATTATTTTCCAGCTGAAGTCCCTGCCCTACCTGCTTTCGCATTACAAAAAGCAGTGTCCACCACCATCCGTGATTATGCGGTTGATTACTGGACGGGTACCGTTTATACAACCAACCGTCGTGTTTGGGAACATGATGAACCCTTTAAAGAATATCTTCAAAAAATCAGGGCCTATGCTATTGACATGGAAACGGCCACCATTTTTACTGTCGGTTTCTACAACAAAATACCTACCGGTGCCTTGTTGCTGGTAAGTGATCAGCCCATGATTCCTGAAGGAGTTAAAACTGAAGAGAGTGATAAAGCCGTTACTTCGCAATATGTAGAGAACCATTTAAAGATTGGTATAGATTCTCTTAAACAACTGATGAATGATGGCATGACCGTCAGGCACCTGAAATTTTAACCGACGCATATGAAATTACTGTTGCTATTGCCGATTCTCGCCACGCTTGTATTGTCTAATAGCGATTGCCAGTCAAAGAAAGCCGTTGAAAAGATGAGGGGCAGGCTTGAAATTGCCGGTATCTGCAGTAATTATACCATCCGGGTACTGGAAGGTGATCCTGGGAAGGATGCGGTGGAAGCAAACTGGACGGATGAAACAACAGGGAAACAATATGACAATGTTTTCCGGCTGGAGAATCCCTGTGATTTTCCGGCAACGATCAAACAGGGTGATGAGTTTTATTTTGTCATTGATTCATCCAGCCGTAAACCCTGCACAGTGTGTATGGCCTACTATCCCACCCCGGCAAAAAAATTACCTATTAAAGTTATTCCCTGAGTGCATCCACTGCTGGCAATAGAATCTCTTTCAGTTGACTTTCATACAGCCAACGGAATTACCCATGCATTAAAGGATATTTCATTTAACATCAACCGGAAAGAAGTTGTGGCACTGGTGGGAGAATCCGGCTCAGGAAAATCAGTTAGCTCCCTGTCCATTCTCCGCTTACTGGCTTCTCCTCCTGCCAGATACAGTTCAGGCAAAATCCTTTTTTCACCGGATGGAAAGGATCCGGTAAACCTGCTTGAACTGAAACAGGGAGACCTGCAAAAAATCAGGGGAAATCAGATCGCCATGATCTTTCAGGAGCCGATGACCTCCCTGAATCCTGTACTCACCTGTGGTGATCAGATTACAGAAGCAATCCTTCAGCATAAAAAAATAAGTAAGGATGCTGCTGCAAAAAAAGCAATCAGCTGGCTGGAGAAAGTACAACTACCCGATCCAAAAGGGGTCTATTACCGCTATCCCCACCAACTCAGCGGCGGTCAAAAGCAAAGGGTGATGATTGCCATGGCCATGAGTTGTGAACCTGCCTTGCTGATCTGTGATGAACCAACCACGGCACTGGATGTAACAGTGCAAAAAACCATCCTTCAACTCATTAAAAATTTGCAGCAGGAAACCGGTATGGGCGTAATCTTTATCACGCATGATCTTGCTGTGGTGGCAGAAATAGCTGAC
This sequence comes from Chitinophagaceae bacterium, assembly GCA_035439185.1. Lineage (GTDB taxonomy): Bacteria > Bacteroidota > Bacteroidia > Chitinophagales > Chitinophagaceae > JJ008. Next base: position 12,453 of record DAORJS010000020.1, on the reverse strand, counting down.
CGGGCCCTGGTGATGTACCAGGGCAGCGTGGTGGAACAAAATACAATCGAAGCCATCTTCAGTCGGCCACAGCATCCTTATACAAAGGCATTGCTGGCCTGCCGGCCTGTCAACCACGAAAGGGGGAACCGACTTCCGGTTGTGAGTGATTTCCTCGAAGTCAAAGATGAAAAAAATGAACCCCTTTCTTTTCCGGAAACAAGGGACACAGCCGAAGCGCCAGAAATCATTCTCTCTGTAAAAAATCTCTCCGTCTGGTTCCCTTCCAAAAAATCTTGGCTGGGTAAACCACTTCAATATACCCGGGCGGTGGATGATGTGAGTTTTGAAGTATTTAGCGGTGAAACACTTGGTCTGGTTGGCGAAAGCGGATGTGGCAAAACCACATTGGGCCGTACCTTGTTACGCCTTATTGAACCCACTCAGGGTTCCATCTTTTATAAGAACAGTGACCTGACCCTTACACAGGGAAAGGACCTTATTCCCCTCCGAAAGGATATCCAGATTGTTTTCCAGGACCCCTACTCCTCTTTGAATCCAAGATTAACGATTGGTAATGCCATTGCGGAAACCATGAAAGTACATGGGCTCCAACCGAATGCCAATAGCAGAAAAAGCAAAGTGATTGAATTGCTGGAAAAAGTAAACCTGAAAGCAGAACATTTCAACCGGTATCCGCATGAATTCAGCGGAGGCCAAAGACAAAGGATCGTAATCGCAAGGGCATTGGCGCTGAATCCCTCCTTTGTTGTTTGTGATGAATCGGTATCAGCCCTTGATGTCAGCGTACAGGCACAGGTACTCAATTTACTGAACGACCTGAAAAGAGAATTCGGATTCACCGTGATCTTTATTTCACATGATTTGTCGGTGGTCCGGTATATCAGTGACCGGATCATGGTGATGAATAAAGGCAGGATTGAAGAATCCGGCGCGGCAGATGATATCTATTTCAACCCCCAATCGCCCTATACGCGGCAACTGATCGCCTCTATTCCCAGGGGAATTGCTGCTTCTTAAAACTCTTCTTCCGTTTCGTTATCTTCTTCTTTAAAAAAGGCTTTACCACTGTTTCGGAGGGTGTAAAGCAGTTTCTTCAATTCTTTTCTGATGAGTTCAGGTACCGGGGTTCCCTCTTTTATTTTTGTATCGGTAAAAGAAGTGAAATTCCATTCTTCCTCATTGGTTTCATATTCTGAATTATTCACCGGTAAGTTCTTTCCCGTTACAGCCTTATCGAATTCAAACTGAGCAGGGTTTTCAGGTACGAGACCAACTACTGCCAGTTTCCAGGCCAGGTCATCTTTTTTTGTTTTGTACTTATAAAAATAAACCAACCCCTTTTTATCTTTTACACTGGCAGGCATACTTTGAATAAATACAAGTGAATCCGGTTTCTCATAATCCTTTGTCTCCAATAAGGCACTCCGACCCAGATCAAGATGATTATTAAAAGCAGCCGGAAAAAGATGTTGCTTTTTGGACATTTGCAGGTCCTGATACAACTCAAAACGATACTCATCCAGTCCCGCAAAATAACGAAGCAGGGTATCCGGATAAGGCTTCTCTTTTTGCACTAACCGGATAAAGGTATTATACCGGAGCCGCTTATCTCCGGAACGAAGCATCTGCTGGATGACCGGGTTCACGGCTGCAGGATTTGATTCCATAAAAGGCAGGAGCAGTTTGGCATATAAACTGAGATCCTCATTACCATCATCTTCATCTGACTCATCGGAATAGGCGGATTTTTTCTTCTCCGTTTTACTTTCCTCAGCTTTTTCAATGGCCTTCCTTTTTTCGGCAATGGCCTGCTTCTTTAATTCCTGTCTGGCTTCCACCAGGAATTTACTGAAGTAAGCCTCATAGTCCCGGGGCATTAATAAATTACTGTCTACCATTTTTCCCAGCAGTTCCATCAACGGGGATTTATAATCATCCAGGTTCAGCAAGGGAAGCAGATCAGGAAGTATAGTTCTGGTCAAAGCCAGTGAATCGCTGAGTTCATCCAGGAATTTTCCGTTTTTCGATTTTTCACCGGACTGATACCTGTCCAATAGGCTTTGAAGTGAATAATCCCCGTATGAAAAATCTTCCCCGGCAAAATCAAGAACAGGCGCCTCGTTTCTCAGTATTTCACTGAATAAACGGTAGGCATAAGCTGTTTTCTGCTGGAGGAGGTTTTCAAGAACGGCATATTGCAACTGAATGGTATCATCCAGTGCATCATATAATTTACGAAGGTAATCAGCGGAACTGCTGGTACTGATTGATCCAAAACGATTGATCAGTTCTTTTTTGGTTTCCAGGTATTTCTTCTGTTTCCAGTTCTGTGAGGCAATGGCCTGTTGAAGACTTTCCAGATCTGCAGAATCGAGATGAATATCCGATATATGACTGATGGCCATATCGCGGATTACACTATCCGGATCCTGTAAATCCCTGAAGAAGATTGTTGATTTTCTGGAAAAGGGTTTTGTTCCCGTTAAAGCCTGATCCGGTGTAAATGTATCGAAGAACTGTTGTGCAAAACTGCTGGCTGCAGTCAGGGTATCTCCTTGCATGGCCAGGGCATACCCATTTCCGTCTCTGTACACCAGTTTGGTCCGGAGGCTGCGGCTGCTCCCAGTATCTGTGATTATGGCATCCCATATCCGGGTACGATCAGGTAATTCTGTTTTCTTTTTATAGAGATAACGAAAACTGGTGTCGGTAAAAAAAGAGGAATTACTTTGTTTTTCAAATAATGTACTGTCTTTCAGAAAGTGATACTTCGAAGACCTGAAAAAAGAGACATAAATTCTTTCGCCGGTACTATCGTTCCTGATCAGTTTATTTCTGAAGACACCTGATTCAAGTAATTGCTGTTCTGTTTTTTCAGCTTCCTGATCAGCACTACCATACCAGGTACTTTGCGGAATATCGAGTTTTATTTTTTTATCATCCGGGTACCAACTGCTGGTAACAGAATAATATAACAATGAATCACGGTGATTCCCGGAGATCCCATACTGAAATGGTTTCAGTTCAAATGATTGAATAAACTGCGCCATCCCCGGCTGGTTTTGTTTTCCGCGGGCGATCAGGCTGTAATAATGTGGCCCCTGAATAATAAAGCGGGTGAGGTACTGTGCTCCTTTTTTATCACGGTAAGCCGCTTCGAGCGCCGGATATCCCTGATGAAGCAAATAGCGGTGGGAGAGCTGGCTGTCGATAAATTCTGATGCCATAAAACTTTCTTCCATCATAGCCAGATCAAAACTATCTTCTCCGGCAAAACTAAAATTGTGAATATCCGTCCTGATCACCCGGTAATGCACCCCGTTGGATTTATCAGCGGCATCATAAATCCAGCTGCCATCATTTCCGATATATGGTTCATGTGGTAACTGAACTGCAAAACCACCGTAAGAAGGACTATACTTCAACGGTCCCGAACCATTCCCGTTCTTATATTCCCTGAACCGGATACTGCTGAAAAAATGATCAGCTTCAGGGCCGTTCTTTACATAATCAGCATTTCCGCTCATTTTGAAAAAAACAATCTCAAAAGGAGTGATATAAATCTGGTAACGCTGAAGATCGCCTCGCCGGGTACGGTTCAGTATATCAAATCCTTTGAATCCGTTCCGGGTGACAATTGTTTTCGAAATAATTTTACCCGGTACATTTTCGTAGAGCAGGCTGTCCACTACACGGTATACATCATCAGGCCCATGATTCCACATCCAGGCATTGGTCATGATGCGGGTCACCAGGTAATAACTGCCATTGGCCATATCGGCACACTGTTTCTGGTCCAGTGCTGCATCGTCCCCGTACTTATAAAATTTACCGGGGATTTCCACTTTAAAAAACCCATCTTCTGAAGAATCCGTCCGGAATATCACAGGTACCCTGATCCTGTCAATCTGTTCTTTTTCACGGCTGGCCCTCTCTCCCATTTTCACCGGCCTGAGTCTGTATCCCATTTTGCGGAGCATTTCAATCACACCCCGGTCTCCGGGCAGGTGGGCTGCACCCACCCCTACAAAAAGTGTGGCGCCGCTACGGATAATGGAGTCAATGGAATTGGCCTGGATTTCATTACGTTTATACAAAAATTTTTCATCGAAGGCGGCGGAAAAGCTGTTGTACTTATTGATGGTATCAAGCAAATCCAGGTTTCCACGGCGGTAAGCTTCCTGTAATTTATCAGTGGAATAAGCTTCGTCCCAGTCGCCATAACTTCTTTCCTTTTTGTTCTTATCCTTCCCTGCGTCTTTATAGGCTTCGGCCATCAGGCGCATACTCTCACCGTAATCTTCAACACCAGTTACTTTTTTGCCCCATTTTTTTCCGCATTGGAAAATATACATATCCAGATAAGTATCTTCTTCAAAATCGCTGGATTCGTTCCCGTAACTACGGTAAAGCAGATTATTTATGGCGGAGGGATTGCTGTATAATGCCCTTTCAATTTTCCGGTTATACCGGTAAAATTTCAGGGTATTGATACCCATGTAATCAGCAGGAATGGCGGAATAAGATCCATATAATAAGCCCCCGGTTCCGTAAGAACTGTTGCTGATATCATACCGGCTCATGTCTTCCTGCCAGGTTTCCGGATTGGTCTCCAGTGCCACTACATTGGCGCTGCGGATTGCGTAATAAAAAGAATCCGGCAGGTTAAATGCCATCTTATTGCTCACATGCATGGTCCCGATGAGGTAGGAGGGTTTTTTCTGACCGGGCTTGCTGATCTCCCATAAAAGGCTGGGATATTTTTTGGAGTTGACAGCTGGCTGGGCAGTGGCACCTGCCCAGGAAAGCGTAAGCATGAGGATGAGGTGTGGCTTCATATAAACAAATGGGCTCCGGGGGAGCGCTGTTGAACAAATGTAAGATGCGAGGCTGTGACAAAAAGCATAAAATTATTTTGAAAACCAATGGTTTGGCAAATTAACCCGCCCTGAAACAGTACCCATACCCGCCAGCAGGTATTCCCGGAAACCTGCTGAAAAAATAAACGGGATTTTGCCCGATAATCTTGTACCTTTGCACGCTAAAATCACAGTCGTACTGACCAAACCCGGCGCCGTAAGGCCGGCAGAGGATCACCGGTTCTTACCCGGTTTGCGTCATGAGGCCGTTTTTAAACCCCATATACGCATGAAGCTATCCCAATTCCGTTTCGACCTTCCCCTTAACCTGATCGCGCAAAATCCAGCCAAAAGAAGAGAAGACTCCCGCATGATGGTGGTCCACCGCCACACCGGAGAAATCGAGAATAAGTATTTCCGTGATGTGCAGGACTATTTCAATGACAAGGATGTTTTCGTTGTAAATAATACCAAGGTTTTTCCTGCCCGTATGTATGGCCGCAAGGAAAAAACAGGTGCAAAAATCGAAGTATTCCTTTTACGTGAATTGAATAAACCCAACCGCCTCTGGGATGTGATTGTTGACCCGGCCCGGAAAATCCGTGTAGGTAATAAACTGTATTTCGGCGAACAGGAAGACCTGGTTGCTGAGGTCATTGATAATACCACCAGCCGTGGCCGTACAATCCGCTTCCTTTGGGAAGGATCTGAAGAAGAATTCAGAGCGGTATTAGAGCGGCTGGGAGAAACACCCCTGCCCAAGTATATTAAAAGAAAACCCGACGAGGAGGATAAAGAACGTTACCAGACTGTTTATGCCAAGCATGAGGGAGCCGTTGCTGCACCTACTGCAGGTTTGCATTTCAGTAAGGAACTGATCAAAAGACTGGAGATTAAAGGCATCCGTTTTGCCGAATTGACCCTGCATACCGGATTGGGAACATTCCGCCCCATCGAAGTAGAGGATCTCAGCAAACATAAGATGGATGCCGAGTATTACCATATTGATGACACCTGCTGCAAGATCGTGAACAGGGCAAAAGAATACGGGCACCGTATCTGCTCGGTTGGCACCACCACCATGCGTGGAATGGAATCTTCCTTTACCGCACAGAAATTGCTCAAACCCTCTGAAGGCTGGACCAATATTTTCATTCACCCGCCTTATGAATTTAATATTGCCGATTCACTGATCACCAATTTTCACCTGCCTAAAACCAGCCTGCTGATCATGACCTGTGCTTTTGCCGGTTATGAATTAGCGATGGAAGCATATAAAAGAGCGATCAAGGATAAGTACAGATTCTTTAGTTATGGGGATGCCCTGTTGATTATTTAAGAACCCTTTCAACGTATAAATAAAAAGCTATAACCGCAGTTATAGCTTTTTTTATTGCTGAATATGCCGGATCAATTCTGTGCTTTCAGATAACGGACCCTGATTTTCTTCAGGATCATTTCAGCATAGTGATAAGAACCATTGGCCCCGGCCGATGTGTGATATGGAAAATAAATGCCGTATTCTAACGAATACTGTTGACCCGGGGTCAAATACCGGAGAAGGGTTAAACTATCCGTACCCGACGTAACAAAATCATCAAATTCTGTTGTGACCGTATCCATGGGCCAGATTGTTCCGGCGATCCGGTAAGGAGGGAAATAAGCGCCCCCTTCAAAGTTGAACTGGGGCAGGTTGTTTTCAGATGGGTCTGGTGGACCATTCACTCTTAACATTGTGTTCAGCCCCCGTACCGCCCCATAAGTATCCCAGCCGGTATACTGGTAGCTGTATTCAAAACTTATTTCCGCTGCAACGATCGCAGGGTTATTGGGGACAGTGAACTCATGTTTGAATAAATTAATATTGAGTCCATACCCATCTGGGTCATTCCAGTTATTGTTTGTATAGCGTATCACGATCTTTCCCTGTGAAAAATTACTCAGCCCGGTATCCTTTTCACAGCAGTTATTTTTCATCATCAGGGTTTTACCTTTGTAAGGCGGGATAACCGTTTTATTAAAGATATCCAGGGGTTTGAACTTCCGGTCGATCATCAGCCTTGTAGTACCCGAAAGGTTTTGTTTCGTAAAGTTCCGGCGGGTGCTTCCTTCTCCCGGTGCCCTGATCCCCGCCCTGGTATAAAGGGTTTTCAATAAAGCTGTCTGTTGGGTCAGTAAAGCTTTTACCGCTGCTGCATTGGTGTTATTGGGCGTAGCTGTCCTTATAAGTTCCTGAATCTGGTTCCTCAGCTTACTATATTCCGGGTTCTTTGCAGCTTCTGTTTTGAATTGTTGCACCACATGCGGGTCCCCCCAGGCATTGACCCCTTGAGCAAAAAGCGGAAATGAAAATCCCTTCAGGATAATGAAACATAACAATAGCTTCCGTTTCATACTTTTCTTTTAAAGGTATGAAGTCTGGAAATTTCTGGTATACCCTGAAAGGGTGATGAAAACGTAGCTTCAATCCCGTGAATGCCCTATTTATATTTAAGATTCAGGGAAATAATATCCGCTTTCAAGCCATTGGTACGGGTATAATGACCGTAACGGAGCTCCAACATATTCAGTCGCTGAATACCAAATACACCCTTAGGCGGACTGATCCTGATGCCGGCCCCATAGAAATTACTGTTGAATTTGGACAGGTCATAATTACTGGTGAAATACTGATCAGTCAGTTTATGAATATTGATCGGACTGAAATAATCCGCAGCAGTCTGGGTATAATAACGGTAAAAAGGGGTAAGCGAAAAGAATGGATTGATTTTCACTACTGATTCCAGTTGAACCGTATGTCCCTTGATTCCCCAGTCATCGGTATAATAGCGGTAGAAACTACGCAATACAAATTTATCACCCGCGAAATAATTGGCCCTGAATCCAAGCGGAATCTTCATCCGCTTATCTGGCAGGTTCTCAATTTTAACTGCGCTGTTATTAAAGTAAACCCGGTGAAAAGGCAGGCCCAGAAAACCCTGTTGCATCACCAGGTCGGCGATAAACATGATCTGCAAACGCTGGTTGATGATCTGAGAATAAGAGAGCGTACCGCTGAATGAATTTCTAGAACGGGAAGCATAGTCACCTTCTTCCTCATTTCCTGTTCCGCCATTGGCAATCCGTATTTCAATAGGCTCAACATATTTCAGCTTGTCCAGATAGGCCTGTGCCCTGGCCGTGAATTCCCCATTTCTGTTTTTTGTTTTCTGAGAAAAATTCAGATTGATACCGAAAGAGGTATAATCAAATTCGGAAGAAAGAGAAAGACCCGCACCAATCGTGGTTCCTTTCTTTTCATTTTCCATGGACCAGTTCACTGAAGGATAAATACGGGTATCGGCACTGGACGCAGAAGAAATGGTGTTGGGATCCACTTTATCAGAAGAAGCAGAGGTGTAATGATCAATACCCACTTCCACATCAAAATTGTGTTTGCGGTCTTTTTTATCCCATTTGTAAAACTTCACATCAATGCTGTTGGCAATATCTGTTAGTTTCTCGGTACCTGTTCCGCCGGTAACGGCTGAATTATTTCCGTCCTGCTTATAATAACTGGAGACCAGGTTGGCCTCTTCAAAACTCAGCTTGCGGCTCTTGTAGCTGCTGCTGTCCTTGGTCGTTTGGGAAAAGGATGCAAAGAACATCAGAAAAATTCCCACAACTGATAAACAAATTCTTTTCATTCAAGTTGGTGTTGGTGATGAGGAAAATTAATTACAGCCGCAGCCTCCGCCGGTTTTACCGCCATTCGCTCCGGAAGCGCCTTCCCGGTAAGTCTGGAAACTCATTTCAGTTTTCTCCACCTTCCTTGCACTGAGCGTCATTTCCGAATCATTGATTTTGTTTTTCTGGTACTCCTTAACGGTAGTACAGGAACCGGCTCCCAGTGTGGCGGTAATGGCCACCGCTGCCACCAGGGTTGTTGCTTTTGCCTGCTTCATTGTAGATTGATGTTTTTGGATGTATAGATTTTGTCGTTTTCGTCGATGATGATACAAGCCAGTCCGCGCACCTGATTCACCAGATCAAGTCCCACATGGATCCCCATGATCATGACCGGGGTCGCCATGGCATCTGCGATTTCTGCATTCGGACTCATGATGGTTACACTCTTGATCCCATGTACCGGCAATCCGGTTTTGGGATCTATTGTATGAGAATAACGTTTTCCGTCAATCACCACAAATTTTTCATAATTGCCGGAGGTGGCAACTGCCATATCCGTGATATCGAGATAGGAAAATGGATGTTTGGCAGAACCCGGATCTGCGATCCCGATGGTCCATGGTTTTCCATTGGGCTGATACCCCCATACGGTCAGGTCACCGGCGGCATTGACTACCCCGCTTTTCACACCTCTTTGTATCAGGAGCCGTCTGGCCATTTCAGCTGCATACCCTTTTCCGATCCCACCAAATCCGATCCGCATACCGGCCTCTTTTAAGAAGACGGTGCCCCTTTTTTCATCCATTATCACGTTCCGGTAATTGATCAGTCTGACCATCCGGGCAGCTGTTTCTGCATCAGGCAGTGCCTTCATTTCCTGATCAAAATTCCAGAGACGTTTATCCACCGACCCATAGGTAATATCAAAAGCACCTTGTGTGAGCTGGGAAATAATTTTAGAGCGTTTGATCAGTTCAAATACTTCCTGATCAACTTTAACCGGGTGTTCCCCTGCATACTGATTGATCTGGTTGGTCTGACTGGTGGTATCAAAAGTGGTGAGTAATTTTTCAATTCGCCGGATCTCTTCCACTGCTGCATCAATATGCTGATTGGCGGTTTCTTCTGCATCATCCACCACAGAAATTTCAAAGCGGTTTCCCATCAATCTGAGTACCCGTTTGTACACCTGAGTTGTATGTGGCAGTATCTCAGTTTCGGGCATTCCGGTATTGATTGATCTGGCTGATGAATTCGGAGCTGTTAAGATCAGGATATCCTTCCCAGACTTTTAGTTTCTTTCCATCAGCATCCAGCAAAATAGTCATGGGAAATATACCGGTAGGGTTATAAAGATCAGCCAGCTTCTCGTTTTTCTCTTGCTGAGTTTTGGAAAGCTGGTTCTTTTTTAACCGGGGGAAATCAGCTTTCAGTAATACAAGTGAGGTATCAGCGTAACCGGTAAATTCCGTAGTTTCCAAAACTTCCTTGCGGAACCGGATACAGGGAACACACCAGTCTGAACCTGAAAATTCAAGCAAGATCAGCCGATGCTGACTTTTTGCTTTCTGTTTGGCAGTATCGAAATCATTTTCCCATCCACTAGAGGAAATAGCGAAAAGCATCAATAAGGAGATTGCATAAATCTTCATATCAGGTATGATGTTGCTCTAAAGCTAACGGTTGCCTTTAATAAATATTTGTGACTAAAATCACATTAACATATGTTTAAATGTGTTCCGCGGGTGAACTTAAGGGATTTCAGGAGAATAAAAGATGATCTTGCCTCAAGCCCAAGGATGGCATTATGGTGTGTAATCTATCGGCAGGGCATTGGCCATTTTTTCACTCCATGCCCAGTAACCGAGTGTAACAAAATCCTGTGGATTATAGTAATTGCCAAAGCGATTCACAACGATCTGACTCCCGCCCAAAAGTGTGACCATTGAGCGGCGAAAATCCCTTTTGCGGGACAGGTGCTGATCCATCAGGTATTCATTTTCTTCCAATGCTTTTAAGTAAGTCACTTCTATATAGTCGGGAAACTGAAATTCAAGCAAGGCAGTATCCCTGGCAGTAATCAGACTATCCGCAGTAAGTTTCCATTCACCGTAGGTATCCAGTTGATCCGGTTGTAACATTATTTTCCGATAATACACTGCTGAATCTGCATCAATACCGGGTGTTACAAGACCAGGACCAATTTTAACCACTCCTTTTTCATCCTTCATCAGGTTCATCGCTTTTCGGTATACTTCCTTTACTCTTTGTTTTTCAGTATTTGGGTTCCTTTGCACCCTCCTGATTTCAAATCCCTCAGCTGATAAACGGTTATCATATAAAGCCCTCATAAAATGCATCACCGAACCCTCATAAGCTTTCCGGCGGTTTTCTTCTTTTCTGGCCATTGCTTTTGGCCCCCTGCTGCCGATTTCTTCAAACAGGGAGTATCCCAGATAAAAGGTAGTCCCCTGAGAAAAGTTCAGCTCAAATTCTTCCAGCTGAAAACTGATCCGGTATCCCAACAGATCGTTCTCGACCAGTATGGGCTCATCAGCAATTGCCTTCAGTCTTTTTGATTTTTTATAATACCGGAAACGGATGGATTTTGAATTAAGTATCCTGCAACGATCGGCCTGTGGCATTGTTCCGAGGAAATTATCCATGAATACCTGTCCCCACTGATCCCAGTTATCCTCACTATAGGGTTCTGCTACCACCAATTCAAGATCCCGGGCCTTCACTTGCAAGCTGATATTTAATACCAGGGGTAATTGTCCGTCCTGGATCACCCTGGTAAAAGTTTGATATCCGATATAGGACACAACCAGTTCATGTTTCCCTCTGGGAATGCCTGACAAAGTAAAACTGCCATCAGCTCCTGAAACGGTACCCACTGATGAGCCCGAAATAAATATACTGCAACCGGACAGCGGAGAACCGGAATTGCTATCAGTCACTTTCCCCCGTACCTGTTGCTGCGCATGGATGGTGGAAGAGAAAAAGATGCTGATAAAAAAAATCCGCATGCTGAACATGCGGACAATTTACTGAATTATTATATCAGAAAGACTTATTCCAATCCAAACATCCCCCTGTTCAGTTGTTGCAGGATCTGAACTTTATAGGTGGCCGGCACCAGCAGAGAAATATTATGCGGGCTTCCTCCATAAGAAACCATCCGGACGGGAATATTCATAATGGAGCCGAATAATTTCTTGACCATATCTTCTGTTTGTGCAATCTGATTCCCAACAACAGAAATAATAGTCTGGTCTTTATCCATTTCCACTGTACCAAATGGTTCGAGTTCCCTGAGTATTTTATCGAGATTACTATCACTATCAATGGTGAGAGATACCGCTACTTCGGATGTCGTGATCATATCAATGGGGGTGCGGTATTTTTCGAATACTTCAAAAATCTTACGCAGGAAACCATAAGCCAGTAACATCCGGCTGCTCTTGATCCGGATGGCCGTGATATTGTCCTTTGCTGCCACGGCTTTTACACCTACGGAACCCGCTTCACCAGTGATGGTGGTTCCCTTTGCTTCGGGCTGCATGGTGTTCAATAGTTTCACCGGTATATTATACAATTGGGCCGGCCAGATCGAAGCCGGGTGCAGGATTTTAGCACCGAAATAAGCCAGCTCGGCTGCTTCATCAAAACTCATCTGTTCAACCGGTACTGTTTTCTTCACAATCCGTGGATCATTATTGTGCATGCCATCAATATCGGTCCATATTTCACAAACAGAAGCATTGATTGCTGCGGCGATCAGGGAAGCAGAATAATCACTTCCTCCCCTTTTCAGGTTATCCACTTCCCCGCGGGCATTACGGCAGATATACCCCTGGGTTACAAATATTTTTTTATCGGGGTGCTCTTTCAGTAGTTGTGAAAGTTTTACTTTGATGCT
>DAORJS010000019.1:0-19751 GCA_035439185.1 Chitinophagaceae bacterium | reverse complement strand
TAAAAACCTGTTATTCAGGCCTCCCGCTTCCTCAGCTCAGTCAAAAACCCTATCTTAGTCCATAAACCTTACCACTGTATGGCAGCTGACAATAAGTATGTATTTCTGAACCGGGATCTGAGCTGGCTGAGTTTTAATCATCGGGTGCTTTCTGAAGCCGCGGATAAGGCGGTACCTCTTTACAGCCGTATTTCATTTTTATCCATTTTTTCTTCAAATCTGGATGAATTTTTCCGGGTCAGGATGCCTTCCATCTTTGCTTTTACCAGTATCGATGCCAAAAAAACTTCTCTCAGGGATGAATATCCGAAAGAACTGGTAGGGCAGGTTCAATCACTCGTATTGCAGCACCAGGAGGAATTCGGAAAGATTTTAAGAGAACAGATCCTTCCGGAGCTGCAAAAAAATAATATCTGCCTGTATTACGGTGATCCGGTTCGCCCGGAACATGTGGAAACAGTCAGGGAATATTTTTTGTCCAAAGTACTGTCGTTTTTACAGCCACTCCTTTTACAAAAGGAAAATCAATCCCAGGTTTTCCTGGAAAATAATGCACTTTATTTTATTGTTGATTTAGAAGCACCGGATGCCGGAGGCAAGCATACTTACGCCCTATTGAATATCCCTTCATTTAATCTGCCCCGTTTTGCCGAACTGCCCATGCTGGGTGATGATCATTACCTGGTATTTCTGGATGATGTGATCCGGGAAAACCTGGAAGAAGTGTTCCCTGCCTATAAGATACATGGTGCTTATAGTGTAAAACTGACCCGGGATGCAGAAATGAGTGTGGAAGATGAATTTACCGGAGATATTGCAGAAAAAATTGAAAGACAACTGGAGAAAAGAGATGCCGGTCATGCCACCCGCTTATTATTTGATAAAGCGATGCCGGCGGAAGTAAGGGAATATGTAAAGCAGTATTTTTTACTCCGGGATGAAGAAATGGCCGAAGGAGGGCGTTACCATAATATGAAAGACCTGGGTGGGCTCCCCAATCCTAAAAAAGGGAAACTCACTTATGGTCCATGGCCTTCCGTTTCGCATCCGGGATTTGATACCCACCGGTCCATTTTTCAAACGATTACTGATAAGGAAAGGATGCTTCACTTACCCTATCATTCTTACAATTATATTCTCCGGTATTTCAATGAAGCTGCCATTGATCCGAATGTAAAAGAGATTTATGTAACCCTGTACCGGGTGGCCGCTGATTCACATATTGTGAATGCCCTGATCAGTGCAGCCAGAAACGGGAAGAAAGTGACGGTTTTTGTGGAACTGAAGGCAAGATTTGATGAAGCCAATAACCTGAAATGGAGTAAGAAAATGAAATTGGCAGGTGTACGGATCATCAACAGTATTCCCAGACTGAAAGTGCATGCCAAAGTGGCTCTGATCAAAAGGTTGGAAGGAAAGGAAATGCGTAATTATTCCTTTCTGGCCACCGGTAATTTCAATGAAGCCACCGGCCGGTTTTATACTGACCATGTCATGTTTACTGCCAATCCTGAATTTGGTACAGAACTGGGCTGGCTTTTTGATTACCTCCAGTCCAGAATACAACCTTCCGAATACGGCAAAATTCCATTTAAGCACCTGCTGGTATCGCAGTTCAATCTGATCAAACGTTTCAGTCAGTTGATTGACCGTGAAATTGAAAATGCCAAAGCGGGCAAACCGGCTTCTATTATTATTAAAGTCAATAACCTGCAGGAAAGGGCTATGATTGCCAAATTATACAAGGCCAGCAGGGCAGGAGTTAAAGTACAAATGCTGGTCCGCAGTATCTGTGCGCTGGCTCCGGGTGTGCCGGGTCAAAGTGAAAATATAACCGTGTACCGGATCGTTGACCGTTACCTGGAACATGCCAGGGTTTTTGTATTTCACAATAATGGCGAACCGGAATATTTTATGGGAAGCGCCGACTGGATGAACCGCAACCTGCATAGCCGGATTGAGGTTTGTTTTCCGGTTTATGACAAATCTCAGTGCAAAGAAATTGATGATATTCTTCGTTTGCAACTTACCGATAACCAGAAAGCCGTACTGATCAGCAGTGATGTGATCACAGGTGCGGCCCATAATCTGCGGGTCTTATCATCCGGACTGGAACCGCAGGCTGCTCAACAAAGCATTTATGAATATGTGAAAAATAAATGCGGACAGTTTAATTAAAAAGACAAGTAGAGGTTTTTTGCATTTTTTTTGCTACAAAGGACTCTGCGAGTGACTTCGTGGCAATTTAATCAGTTAATGTATCTGCACTTTTCCAGTTGTCAGTTTTGTGTTTCGGCTTCCGGACTTAATAATATCAAATTTTACAGAGATACTTCATTTTCACTTTTCTACTTATCAATTCTAAATATGCCCGGCTATTAATTTGCCGGTACTAAAAGAATAAACAGGAATGGATCTTTAGCCGGAACAAAGTCCATTTGCCTTAACTTTAGTGCTTTAAAATCTATAATCATGGCATTTGAATGGAAAGGCGTATTTCCCGCATTACTCACACCTTTTACAAAGGATGAAGTATTAGATCTCAAGATGTACCAGACCAATTTACAGGCACAACTGGATGCCGGTATACATGGTATTATTATAGGCGGATCCCTGGGGGAAGCCAGTACAATCACAGAAAATGAAAAAGAATCGCTCACTGAGTTTTCGGTGGAATATATCAATGGCCGGATTCCGGTGATTGTCAATATTGCCGAATCAACCACTTCAGAAGCGGTAAGGCAGGCCGCATTGGCCAAAAAATGGGGTGCAGACGGTTTAATGCTGTTACCTCCCATGCGGTATAAAACGGATGACCGGGAAACGATTACTTATTTTAAAACAGTAGCAAAGTCAACTGATCTGCCCATCATGATCTACAATAATCCACCGGATTATAAAATTGATACGCGGCCAGATATGTTTGATCAGCTGGTTGAATGTGATAATATTACTGCCTTAAAGGAGAGTTCCAGAGATGTGACCAACCTGACCAGGATGAAGAACCGTTTTGGTGACCGGTTTAAAGTATTATGCGGAGTGGACACATTAGCCATGGAAGAACTATGTCTCGGAGCTGATGGTTGGGTGGCCGGACTGGTTTGTGCCTTTCCCAAAGAAACCACCGCCATTTATAATCTGGTATTAGCGGGCAAACTGGAAGAAGCCAGAACCATTTACCGTTGGTTCATGCCCCTGCTGGAACTGGATATACATCCCAAACTGGTCCAGTATATCAAACTGGCTGCAGCCGGAACAGGGATCGGGACAGAATATGTAAGAGCGCCAAGATTAATACTGGAAGGGGAGGAAAGACAAAGAATTTTGAAAATTATTAATGATGGGATTGCTTCCAGACCTGCATTATAATGAACTTATCATTTTAAATAATTAAGAATGTTCAAAGACGCATCATTACAGGATATCAATCAGGCGATGGAACAGGCCTGGCAGGCATTTCATGTTTACCGGAATACAAGTCTGAAAGAAAGAGCTGATTTTATGCGCGCAATTGCGAGGGAAATAGAAGCACTGGGTGATGAACTGTTGCAGGTAACCGGAAGGGAAACCAATCTCCCTGAAGCCCGCTTACGTAATGAAAGAGCAAGAACCATGTTTCAGCTTAATAGTTATGCGGATGCATGTGAAAAGGGCGATTGGCTGGAAGCAAGGATTGATACCGCCATTCCTGATAAAGCACCTCCTAAACCGGATATCCGGAAAATGATGGTGCCGGTCGGGCCTGTACTTGTTTTTGGAGCTTCTAATTTTCCTTATGCTTACTCCACCGCAGGTGGCGATACCGCCAGTGCATTGGCAGCTGGTTGTCCGGTGATTGTAAAAGCCCATCCGGCTCATGCTGGTACCAGTGAACTGATGGCAAGTGCCATCTTAAAAGCAGCCTCCGACTGCCAGATGCCAACAGGTGTTTTCATTCATTTGCATGGAGCCGGTTTTGAAGTGGGCAGGGCCCTGGTTGAACATCCCTTTACTAAATCTGTAGGATTCACCGGTTCATTTGCCGGTGGTAAACAATTATTCGACTGGGCGAATCAAAGAAAGGAACCCATTCCGGTTTTTGCAGAAATGAGCAGCATTAATCCGGTCTTTCTTCTGCCTGGTAAATTAAAGGAATCAGCAATCGAACTGGCCAAAGCATATGCAGGATCCATTACATTAGGAGTTGGACAGTTTTGCACCAATCCGGGATTACTGATCGGAATAGAAGGAGAAGAGCTGACTGCTTTTAGTACTGCTTTAAGTGAGGAGATCAGTAAAACAATACCGGCCCCCATGTTGCATGAGGGGATCTACCGGAATTATATCAGTAAAAAAGAATCGACCCTGTCACAGGCAGGAGTGACTTCACTGGCCATCGCAGATACAACTGCCAAAGAAGGGCAGGGGGCTGCGGTGCTGGCGACAGTAAGTGGAAAGGATTTTATCAGTAACCCATTGCTTCATCAGGAAGTGTTTGGTCCTTTTTCGCTATTGATCCGTTGCAAAGACAAAGCAGAATTACAGGAAGTAGTTCGTCATCTGGAAGGACAGTTGACTGCTACCCTGATGGCCACTGAAACTGATATACTGGAATACAGGGAACTGGTAGACCTCGTGATAAATATTTGTGGCCGCCTGATCCTGAACGGTGTGCCAACTGGTGTGGAAGTTTGCCTGAGTATGCAGCATGGAGGCCCGTTCCCTTCCACTACCGATGCAAGGTTTGGTTCGGTTGGTGCTGATGCCATCAAAAGGTTTGTTCGCCCGCTTGCCTATCAGAACTGGCCTGATAGCTTATTACCGGAAGCGCTCAAAGAAAGCAACCCGCTGGGCATCTGGCGAACCGTGAATAATGAATTAAAAAAATAGGGCTGTTCGTTTCAGAACAGCCCCTGTATTTGCAGTGGTTTGATCAGATGACTTTGCCATTCCCTTTTTGCTTGTCTTTTTCTTTCATTTCTTCTGCAGTGGCTTCACCGAGAATCAGTTTTCCAAAACTGGAGCGGATATCAATTTTAACTGAACCGGAGCCGGACCGCCCTTCAAAATGCCGGTCAGCATCCGGGCCATACTCATCAGGATTATCGGTTCGTTTGATGTCAGTATTCGTTTTGTTTTTAAATGAACTATAACTGGTACGGATATCATAGCTGGCAGCAAGAGAAGCGGAGGGTACGAGATTAATCAGACTATATGATTCTTTCAGGTCAAGGGAAGAAATATTTCCTGCCAGATTAATCCGGCTGCCTTTACAGAATTCCAGATTGATTTTGTTGTTACCACCCAGGCTGCCGATGGTTACCGTTGAAAATTTGAAACTGCTGTTCAGGTTATTCACTTCTTTGATATTGACGCCGCCAAATTCAGACTGAATTTTTTCTGCTTTGGATAAAGCGCCGGTTTGCAGGTCACCGAATTTGCTGGTCAGGTTAACGGGTCCGTTATAATCAGGCAGGATGATGTCCCCAAAAGAATTCTCAATGGTCAGCGGGGTACCGGCCGGCAACTGCACTTTATAACTGATCATCATGGAACTGTTACAGTTTTTACAGTTATAATTATCCCCTTTATTATTCTTATTGGTACTGGTTTTGAATCTTACGGTATTGCCATCTTTGCTGTCTGCCACATCCAGGTTCTCAAATATTTTTTCTGCATGTTCTTTATTTGAGGAGCTGGCTTCAATATGAATATCCACTTTTATTTCGCTGCCGCCTGTGGTCACCGTTACATCTCCAAAGCTGTTGTCGATCACCAGCGAGTTCCCGGATGCCGGATAGGTTTTGGAAATATTCCTTTCCCGGAAATGTTCCAGCCTTTTGTATTCATGTTTTTTTTCCGTTTGCTGAGCCTGCATGGAAAGAACGGGTATCAGCAGGAGTAAGAGTGATTTAAATTGTTTTTTCATTGTATGTTTTTTGAGGTTGTTTGAATTCCTGTATCACCTGCAACTGTCTTTCTAAAAGTTCTGACTGGAGTTGCAGGTTCTGGATCATGGCCCTGATCAGTACATCCCGGTTGGGCGTCTGGCCGGCCTGTTGCCTGAGCGAACGGAATGAACTGTCCAGCACAGCCAGGTCTTTTTCAAACTGCTGATACAATTCCGGTAAACCGTTTGCCGCAGCCTTTAATTGTTCCTGTCTGGTTTGTACAGATGCAGACACCTGCTTAAACAGTACAGCATATTCCGGTTTAATGCTGCCTGATTCTTCCAGTGCCTTTACAGTGTTACTGCTGAACTGATCCCCTGATACAGTTTGTTGTTCATGGCTATTCTTTATATATATAAAATAAATGGAAGTCAGGATGGCAACTATGATGGCTGCTCCAGCGGTCCAGCGCATTAGTTCAATCCGCGTAAAATGCCTGACCTTTTTTTGTCCGGGGAGACTGGATTCCAATTGTTCCCAAACCTGATTACCGGGAATCTCACTGTCAAATTCACTTCGGTTATCCCTGATAAAGCGTTCAAATGGATCTTTAGTGCTCATTGACTGTCTTCTTTTTTAAAAGTTGTAATAGTTTTTGCCTGGCCCTGATATACTGAGTCCGCACAGTGGAAGGAGCCAGCCCGAGAGATTCAGCTATCAGATCATGACTATACCCTTCAAATAGATAGAGTGATAATACTGTCCGGTATCCATCCGGTAATTCCCCGATAAGTTCCCTTATCATTTCTACGGTGTACCAGGTATCTTCTGAATTTGCTTCCTCTGCCCGGTCTGCTGTACCATCTATTTCAAGAAAATTGATTTTTTTCTTTTTCAGGAAGTTGATACTCTTAAAAACCACAATCTGTTTCAGCCAGGCGCCAAAAGTGGACCTTTTTTCAAACTGACTGAGTTGCTGAAAGGCATCTGTAAATGCTTCCTGTAGAATATCTTCCGCATCATGTCTTGAATTCACAATACGGAGACAGGTATTGAACATGGCCCGGGAATAGCGCTCATACAAATGCCGGTAAGCGGTATGATCACCTTCCAGGCAACGTTGAACAAGCATTTCAGCCGGATGTATAACTGCGGTCAGTGCCAGGGAATTGGTTTTATATTAAAGTAAAGAGAACCGGTCAAATGTTGCATGCCTGTCAAAATATTTGGACAGGCGGTAAAAAAGACAGAATACCGGTCAGGCGGGGGGATTCAGGAAGACAAAACCCTGTTTAGGCAAAATAACCCTTTCATATTACCGTTTAAGCAGAAAATATACGATATGGCTGTGTGTATTCCGTTTCTGGGTGTGACCAATGTAGAGGCAACTGTTGTCTGGTATGAAAGTCTTGGTTTTCGCTGTACCGGAAGTAACCGGTACTGGGATCCGCAGGCTGAACTGAGCTGGGCACAGCTGGAATGGGAGAATGCGGCCTTCATGCTCTTTCCTTTTCCGGCTGAAAAGAACAATATTGTCAAAGATGCCGGCCTTTTTTTCAAGGTACAGTCATTGAATGATATTGTAGAACGACTGCAAACAAGGGCCAGGATCATTGAAATCACAGAAGAACCACAGCATGGGAGAAAAGAAGTCGTTTTTGAGGACCTGAACGGATTCCGGATTACAATCACATCAGGCTACTGATTTTAATGCAACGGATCAACACCGGGGATGCTTTTCACTTTTTTCTTTTTTGATTCTATGATCTGATGGAGGTAACTTGCTATACTATTGTAAGCTTTTTCCCATTTTTCCTTAATCACCATCATATAGCTCTCACCGGCTCCGGCATAGCGACCTGCCCAGTTCAGGGAAATATTTTCACTGCCTTTATCATGCATGGGTCCTTTCATTTCCATCTCAATCTTGTCTAACTGATTGGCTGATAGATAAGCAGCCAGACTGTCCAGGTCTTTTGGGGTCAGCATCAGCCGGTAATAACTGACTGCGCCCTCCACATTTTCTACAAAATAGCTTCCTGTATCACTGATCTGCAGTTTATAGGAATAATACCTCATACCCCCTCCGTAACTCATCGTCAGTGTCATGCCCGGTTCCCACCTGGTTGGAATTACAGATTGAGAGGATACATCACAGGAACAAATCATAGTCAAAAACAAGATGAAAAAATACATGGTTTTCATAAAGCTTTATTTTATTGATAATAATTGCTGAGATGGTTTTGCAAAGGGGCTTACACAATATGGGTCTGTTAAATTTGACTAAAAGGGAAATTTCTTAGGTCATTCAGAAGCCGGGTAATTTCCCTTACATTCGCGGCCAAATAAACGCATGAACCAGGAAGAAACTTTAAAGGGCAGGAGTGGTAATTGTTGTGAGCTTTGCGGAGCCACGGAAGGACTGAAAGTTTACGAAGTCCCTCCGTCAACCGGAAATATGGAAGATGCGGTTCTGGTTTGTCCGAAATGTATGGCCCAGATTGAGAAAAAGGAGGAATTGGATAGTGGCCACTGGCAATGTCTGGGCACCAGTATGTGGTCTGAAGTGCCGGCTGTACAGGTGTTATCCTGGCGGATGTTGAACCGCCTCCGCAACGAAAGCTGGGCGGCTGAGCAACTGGATCTCTTATACCTGAGTGATGAACAACTGGCCTGGGCTAAGCAAAGCGGAGATCATGAAAATGATGGTTCTGTGGAGTTGCACAGAGATTGTTATGGAGCGATTCTGCAGAATGGCGATAATGTGGTGCTCACCAAATCACTGGATGTAAAAGGCTCTACCGTCAATGCAAAAGTGGGCACGGTGGTGAGAAATATAAGATTGGTTTCAGGCAATACCGAACAAATAGAAGGCAGGATTGAAGGACAGCAAATTGTCATCCTGACCAAGTACCTCCGAAAGCAGGGTTAGTATCAAATGGCTGCTTTAACCTGATCTGCTGCAAATTCCATATTCTGATATAGCAACCCGGACAAATTTCTTTTTAAGTTGCAGCCATGAATCATCAGCTTGACAATATGATCTGGCATGCCCTGCAAACCGGTAACCGGGATCTGGCTATTCTGGATGAACAGGCAGGGTACTACCGCCCTGATATTGCTCCGTTTGCGGCTATGGCTGAACCGACCCCTGAACATTTTAAACGGCTGCATCAATTCCTCCCTGCAGAGAAAACCATTGCAATGACATATCCTTCCGGTTTGGAACCTGATACCCGGTATTGGAAAATTATCAGGGAAATGGATTGTTGTCAGATGATTTATGAAGAACCCGTATCTGCATTTGTGAGTAAGTCTTCAGAAAAAATTCAGGCGCTGACCGAAGAACATATTCCCCAGATGCTTGAATTGACTGCCATGACCCGCCCGGGTCCTTTTTTTCAAAACACAATTCTCTTTGGCAATTATTTTGGCATTTTTGAAGATGGTCAGCTGGCAGCTATGTGCGGACAAAGAATGAATCCGGTATCTTACCTTGAAGTCAGCGCTGTTTGTACTCATCCGGATCACCGGGGTAAAGGTTATGCAAAGGCATTGATGCTGCGGGTGATGGAGCTGATCCTGCAGCAGTCATTTATACCTTTCCTTCATGTGCTGGCAGAAAATAGTACAGCAATAGGGCTTTATGAATCTATCGGTTTCCGGACCAGGACCCGTTTGAATATAAACATGCTGAAAAAAGTACAACCCCAATAATTTTATTACTACCGGTCGTTTTCGGATAGCCTTGTTATTACACTGTTTATCCTTCATTTTCTGCCACTGGTCGTTTTTATCCGGAGCCGTTTGCAAAGATTTTTCAGATTTGCATAAAATCAGCCAATGAAAAAAATGATATTGCTGCCGGTCTTACTGGCTATGAATAGTCTGTTTGCCCAATCCCCGGTTGATACCATCAGACCGGGTGGTTTTCAAATGAAATACCTGCCTTCCGGGAAACAATCTTACCTCGTTTATATTGTTACCAAAGACAGGCAGAAAAAAAGTATCTGGTTATGGGAGAGAAGCACCAGCAGAGAACAGTGGAATAGTAAAGAGGCCATTGTAATCAGGCAACAGTGGACCAGCAGCGATACCGGCTTTAACAGCAGGGAAATTCTGAGTGTAAATGATCCGGTTGATTTTAGTCCCCGTTTTCATCTGACAGTAAATCCCAAAACAGGAAAAGAAGCCTATGATTTTAAACCCGGAATGATCAGTGGCTCAGATACCGTAAATGGCAATACCAAATCAGGATTTACAATAACAACCAATGAACCTGCTTTTAACTGGGAACTTGACCTGGAAACCTTTCCCCTGTTACCCTTGAAAGAAGGCAAAAGCTTTAGTATTCATTTTTATCACCCGGGTAGTAAAACCCAACCGGATTGGTACACTTATTCTGTAATTGGAACGGAAACACTCCGGACTTTTAATGGGAAGTCCATTGATTGTTATAAGTTGTACACAGCGTATGCAAATAACAGGGGGAACAGTACCTGGTGGCTGAGTAAGGATACACAGGAAGTTATTAAAATGGAAGAACATTTTGGTCCGGTTACCCGTTACAAAATCCGGCTGGGTGTTACTGAATAATTAAATACAGGCTGTTACCGGTTAACAGCCTTCAAATCGCAGTTCAATCTGCCAAAATCCCGCTTCATTCATTTTAAAATATTTGAGGTGTTAATAGATTCTATTTTTAAGATATTAAACCTCTGCAATGAAAATGAATCTGCCAATCAGGATTGAAAACGGGCATGGCGAAATCCTAAGCTTTAATGAGCTCATACACGAGCCGGATGGAGATACCATAATTGGCGTCAATGAAGTATTGCCTGATGCCGGACCGCCGATGCATGTGCATTGGTTGCAGGACGAGGGCTTTACTGTGATCAAGGGGAAAATCGGCTATCAGGTTATGGGTGGTCCTGAACAATTTGCTGGTCCGGGGGCCTCTGTTTTTTTCAAAAGGGGAGTACCCCACCGGTTTTGGAATGCCGGTACTGAAATATTGCAATGCAGGGGTTGGTTAAAACCTGCCAACAATATCGTATTCTACCTTACTGCAGTTTTTGCTGCTCAGAAAAAAAACAAGAACGGCCGACCGGGATTAGTGGATATGGCTTTTTTATTGAGAAGATATCGTTCTGAATTCGACTTACCGGATATCCCGGTATTTGTCAAAAAGATAATGCTGCCAATTTTATTTTGCTGGGGCCAACTAACCGGTCAATACCGGAAATACAGGAATGCACCGCTACCGGTTAAAAAATGAATCTTATCCGCATTCAGGTTTTGAATCGGGCACCTCATAAGTACAAAAATTGTACAGATATTTGTTGTCAATCAGATTTAGTGCTCCGGTTTAAACCTATTGACTATGCCCGTAAAATTTATTTTCCTGATTTTTCCCGAAGTGCATTTGCTTGACCTGGCGGGGCCGGATCAGGTGATCAGTGAGGCGATTGACTTAGGAGCTGATTTTGAAATAGAATATTGCGGTATTGATCCCGCGATCAAAACCTCTGCGGGTCTGGGAATAGCCGGCCTGAAGCATTTTTCAGCTATCAGTTTTAAGGAAGGTGATTATATCATTGTTCCTGGCTCCAGAGTAAAGTATATCCTCTCTGAAAACTTTAAAAAGAACAGAAAGGTATTTGACTGGCTGGTCAAAGCACATCAGCAAAAAGTAAACCTGGTTAGTATCTGTGTGGGTGTTTTTGTATTTGCGGAAGCTGGTTTACTAAACGGTCTTACCTGCACCACCCATTTTCAACTGACCAAACAACTCCGTGATCGTTACCCGGAAATTCTGGTGGAAGAAAATACCCTCTATGTATCCGGTGATTTCATTCACACGAGTGCAGGAATCGCATCCGGTATTGATTTGATGTTGTACTTACTGGAACAAAGAACAGATAGCTATTTTGCCCATAAAGTAGCCCGGGAACTGGTGGTATATAATCGCCGGAACGGGATTTCAGACCAGATCAGCCCGGTTTTTCAATACAGGAATCATATTCATGCCGGTATTCACCGGGTACAGGATTATATATTGGAAAACCTTTCTAAAAAATATCAGCTGGGTCAACTGGCCGCTATCGCTAATATGAGCGAAAGAAGTTTCACCCGGATATTTAAAAAGGAAATCGGAATAACAGTCAGTCAGTATATCAATTCCATCCGATTGGAAAAAATAAAAGAGCTGCTTAAAAATCCTGAACTCTCCAAAAAGCAAATTGCCAATCAGGTAGGATTTAAAAGTGAAAGACAACTGGAAAGATTGCTTCAGTAGTTGGCTGAAAATGTCAGTGAATTGACCAGCGCAATCCGCAGGAGCCTGTTAGCTTTGTTTGTAAATGCAAAGCGTCATCAGTTTGTTAAGCAGAAGATTGAAGCTGGCCTTGTTGCTGCTGGTTGTGTTTCAGCAACATTCAAATGCTCAAGCCGGCAACCGGACAGCATCACCAGTTGATATTCTGTACTACCAGCTCAATCTGCAATTCGATTGGTCCGGCAGAAGCGCCAGTATTACAGCCCGGATAACGGTTAAACTGTTACAGCCCGTTAAAACAATCAGACTCAACTTCAGGAATATTTCCGTTAAACATATCAGAGGAAATGATGATCTGCCTTTACAATATGCCTTAGACAGCCAGCAGGGGTATCTGGATATTTTCTGGGATAAAAATTTCCATACCGGGGAAAAAACAGATATCAGCATTACCTACCAAACAAATCGTCATAATGATCCTGATCCCAATGCTCCGGGTGGAAGTTTTGGCAGTGGTATCCGGTTTTTTCACCCCAGTTTGGTCAATCCGGCAAGACGAAAACAACTCTGGTCTCAGTCAGATATAATTCATACATCCTCCTGGCTGCCCTGCAATCCGGATATTTCAGATATCAGCACCCTTGATTGTATGGCCAGCATGGATCCGGGTCTGTTCTTTATCAGCAACGGAAAATTAATTTCAACGGGTAAAAATGCGGACGGTACAAATACTTTTCATTACAAAACGATCCGGCCTTCACCTGCGTACCTGACGGTTATAGCCGCCGGGGAATATGACGCACTGGTTCAACAATCAAAAGCTACCACATTGCAAACATTCTGTTACCCGGAAGAAAAAGAAGCTGCCAGGGCAACAACTGTCCGGTTTCCGGATATGCTCAGGTTCATGGAGGAAAAAACCGGATTTGCCTATCCCTATTCACAATATGCACAGGTCATGGTGCAGGATTATCCTTTTCCTGGTTTATCCGGGCAGAACGCCGTTAGTATTATATCAGATAATATGATTGATGACTACGGCACCCACCGTGATTTTCTTTATTTATGGGATGGGGTGGAAATGAATGCCCTGGCCAGTCAGTGGTTTGGTAATCTGATCTACCCTGCAACAATTAATGATCTTTGGTTAACCCGTTCCTTCGCCCAGTATTTTGAGGGCTTATATACTGCATCAAGAAACGGGCAAGAGGAATACCTGCTCTGGTATCATCCTTTTGAAACCTCAAATATATTCGGTGATTGGAATAACGGAAACCGTCATCCAATCGTACCGGAAACAGTGAGTGATCCGGAATTATTCAGTGCAGACAGTTATAATAAATTCAGGGGAGCATTAGTGCTGAGAATGTTATGTCTTGAATTGGGAGCAACAAAATTCAATCAATCCATCCGGGAATTGTTTTCAAAATTTGCCTTTCAACCGGTCTCAACAAAACAATACCAGGATATTGTCAGCCGGATAGCCGGTAAAAACATGCAGTGGTTTTTTGATCAATGGATATATCATACCGGGCATCCGGTTTTTGAAACAAATACTGTTTATGACCCGGTCCGGAAAAAATTGCAGTTGCAGGTTAAACAGGTGCAACAGCCGGATACTTCAGTCCAATCGTTGCACACTGGTTTTTTTCAGGGCAAAATGGAAGTGGAAATCAACCAGCAAACAAAAGTCATTCAACTCTTGCCTCAGGCCATCAATTCCTTTGAATTTGATTGGCCTGCTGCTCCTGATTATATTAACCTGGACCGGCAACACCAATGGATCAGGGAAATAAAGACGAATCCGACTGCCGAAGAATGGATCAGCATATTGTCAAAAAGCAGGGATATCCTGGCCAGCAATTCGGCTATGACCGCCCTGGTAAAAATCGCAAAAGATTCATCAACCACCCTTCAGTTAAAAGAAAGAATTGTAAGGAAATTACAAGAGGCCGTGGGGAGTAAAGCCTATTGGCGGTTTCGGTTCAATGCAATTGGACAGCTAAGGCAAATCAGTTCCCTGCCTTTGGATTCGGTAACCAGCAGATTATTGGTTTCAGTAATTCAAAAAGAAAGTTCATGGGTAAAAGCCGCAGCGATTACCAGTCTGGGTATGACCAATGACGCTGTCTATCAGGATCTATATATCAATTGTTTTAATGATACCAGTGACCGGGTAATCAGTGCTGCGGCGATCGCTTTAGGTAAGACCAAATCTGATAAAGCATGGAATGCATTGATCGGTCTGAAAGACAAACCCTCCTGGAAAAATCAAAGCCTCATGCATTGCCTGGCCGGTTTGGGGCAACTGGGTAAGCCGGAAGCAGAATCAATTGCTTTGGAGGCATTGCAGGATGTTCATTCCCCCCGCTGGTTTTTGGGAAATGGATGGGACTATCCCTTTGTGGCCGCTCAAACACTCTCTCAGTTGGGTAAAACAGAAAAAGCCTATGCCTTACTTTATGATCGCTTTCAATTGGCCATGAAAGAAAATTATACGGAGGATATTTTTTATCAGGTCTTATTGATTGTCGCCTTAGGCGATCCAAAAGGGCTTGAAATATTTGAATCGTTGAAGAAAAGGTTCTGCGCTGATCCCAATACCATGCAGGCCATATTGGCTTATGAAGAACAATTAAAACCGGTTGCAGCGGAAAAATAATTAATGGATGGAATTATCTGCGCCCTATCATAAGAGACCTATCCGGTTTTTAAATCTGGAATGTGTGGGAGAATGGACAATAAAGTGCTACAGTATTTCCTTTAAAAATGAATATGCCAGCGAAAAACAAATACAGGCAGCCAGAGACAGGATTCCGGAATGGCTGCTTCAGGCTGAACTGACCCGGTATCCTCATTACAAAATAGCCACCCTGATCATTCATGAAGGGAGGGATGGCTGTTTTGCGATCATCAGTTGGTGGACAGGCGAGAATATGTTGCAGCTCTTTGCCTATATCGCTGATGAGCAGGTGCCGGATCAGTTTCACCTGATTTCCGACAAAGGGATTGTTTCCTGTGTATGGGAAATGGCGGTCCTTTGGTTTGAAAGAAATGCCTGGGTGAGAAAAGTGCTGATGCAACCGGAAAGCCCGGACGCATTGAATCAGTATCTTCAGGAACAATTAAATGATGAAGTCTGATGAACAGTATAAGAAAAGCCCAACAAGATGACATTGCAGAATTGGCTATCTTGTTTAACCGGTACCGTGTTTTCTACCGGCAACAGGATGATATCCCCGCTGCGATCCGTTTTATCAGCGAAAGAATGAGTGCGGGAGATTCTCATATCCTGGTATCTGTCGATGAAAATGGAATCCTGACCGGATTTACACAGCTATACCCGCTTTATTCCTCCACCCGAATGAAAAGATTATGGCTGCTCAATGACCTTTTTGTGCAGGAAGAATACAGGGGAAGGGGTATTTCGAAACAGTTGATTGCAGCCGCGAAAGAGCTGGCCATTTTGACAAATGCCTGTGGTTTGTTACTCGAAACAGCCACCAGCAATCAGGTAGGCAATCAGTTATACCCGGCTACAGGATTTATACTGGAATCGGGCAGTAATTTTTATTTCTGGAATAACCAACAATCAAAAGAATAAAAAATCATGATGAAAAGAAGTGAACTGATTCTTCCGGTTTATTTTGACCGGTATATCAACGAGACCGATGATGTAACCCTGCCAGAGGCATTGGAAATCAGTCTGCATGAATTGGAAAATGCAGCATTGCCCTCATGGAAAAGTATTGGTAATAAAGTGTATGCGCCTGGTAAATGGACCATCCGGGATATTTTGCAGCATATCATTGACACGGAAAGGGTTTTTAGTTACCGGGCATTATCATTTGCCAGGGGAGAAGCTACCGTGCAGCCCTTTGATGAAGATGGATATGCGGCGAATGCCGGAGCTGAAAACAGAGATTGGGATGCAATAATGGAGGAAGCAATCTGTGTTCGCAAATCAACCATCAGTTTATTCAATAGTTTTACTCCTGAAATGCTTTCAAAAATGGGAATGGGTTTTAAAGGGGAATATTCCGTTCATGCCATCGGTTTTATTCTGGCCGGGCATCAGCGCTGGCATTTCAGCGTGATCAATGAAAAATACTTGCCTTTGCTATAAAAGGGATCGATTTTGTTCGGAGAAGATTTAATAATGATTCTCCGGTTTATAATTAAACCGTAGTCTCTTTAATAGGGATTGCAGGAGATTTGATGGACAAATAAAGTGTGGTGATCAGCGAGAGTACAAAATACCCCGTCAGTACAAGCTTCAGACCTGCTATACCTGACCATTCCTGAAGCCCAAACCAATCACCCTGATCATAAAGAAAATAAAATCCCAATCCGCTTCTTAAAAGTTCCCAGACAAATGCGTATTTGTTACCATCCATCAGGTCGGTTAAAGCATAAACAGTCAGGAATACAAAAGCACCATACCAATAGATATAGGATGCATCCAGCTGATTGATAAAAGCGATCTGACCAAAAAGATAACTTACGAATAGCAGGACCATGATTAACTGAAACCAGCACCAGGCTGTGAACAGGGGGCTGGTCCTGGTATCATATTTCTCAAAGTGATAAACATCTTCAATTTTATTAACGGGATATTTTGAAGCCACATCAGCCGGCCGGTATCCGGTAGGTTTGAACCAAAGGGTGAATTTGTCTTTCCAGTTCCTGGTGCGCCAGGCATCCTTGATCATTAACCAGAGATGCTGAAAATTGATACGGATCGGGTTCCAGGTACGGGCCGGTCTGGTAATGCCGTATACCGGCGGAACCTCTTTCAGCTCTTCCTGAAAAGTTCCAAATAATTTATCCCAGATAATAAAAATCTGGGAGAGGTTTTTATCCATGTATTCTTTGTTCACCGCATGGTGCACCCGGTGATGGGAGGGAGTGACAATAATTTTTTCAAGAAACCCCATCCGGTTAATATGCCGGGTATGGTACCAGAACTGGGCAAATAACTGAATAGGCCCAACTACGGCAATGACCTGCTCGGGAATGCCAAGAATGGCAGCCGGTAAAAGCAATACGGTAAACAGATTGAAAAAAGAGGAGATACTCTGCCGCAGCGCACAGGCCAGGTTGAATTCCTCGCTGCTGTGATGGATCACATGCAGGTTCCAGAACAAATTCACATGATGACTCCAGCGGTGCACCCAGTATCCGTTAAAATCAATGATGATAAAAGTGAGGATATAAACGAGGAGGGTATTCTCGATGGTAGTGATGGCCAGGTATTTTACCATGAAAGGGTAAATCCCAATGGCAATGGCCAATCCGAGTACATCCTTGGTTACATTGGTGACCCCGCTGCTCAGGGAACTGATCATGTCCATAGTACGGACGGTATCAAAACCCTTTCTCCAGCCCCACCATTTTTCAAAAAGTACCAGGGCCAGGAAGGCAGGCATGGCAAATAGCAGGATATGACCGTAGGCTTCCATATGCAGGCAATAAGGAAGCTAATTTACAATTATTCTGTAACAGATAATAGCGTTACAGCCTTATTGTAAATAAAAAGAAAAACCGGGTTCCCGTCTGTTACGGTCCCGGTTTCCTGATTTTAATATGGCTATTCCTTAAAGTGTATTCATCCATTGCTCCACGAGTGGTTTGATGGCCTGATAAACATCTTTACCTGCCCTGAAAATTGTTTTCCAGTCATTGTGTTTGGATTCATAAGCAGGATTTACAAACTTCTTCTTCCCGTTTTTAAGCACAAGTTCTGCATCAAAATCAACTGTTGCAGCCAGGTCCAGGTATTTTTGTAGCCGGATACTGATCAGCTGATTGAGTTCAGCAGGGAAATTTTTTCCCCAATCTGCCATATTCTTGTCATACCGGTCTTTGTCATAATTGTACCGGTTTATTTCTCCCTGGTACCGGATCTCGACAATTTTATTATCCGTTTGTTTATATGCTTCCAGTGTTTTTTTACCCTGGTCCAGTGAAGGTTGTAATGCCTTTTTCATATCGGCAGCCATTGTGGCCATTGCCTTTTCCATATCCCGGATGGATTTTTCCTGCTCTGCAATCATTTCATTTCTGATTGTTTCCTTTGTTTTTGCCGGTTCAGGTGCAATAGGTTTGGAAGCGGCCCTTTCTTTAGCATAATAGTTTTTGAATTCAGCACTGCTGATATAGGTTTTTGTAAACTGAAAAAGGTTTTTGGCGACAGCAGCCCGGTTTCCTGCAGCAATATTTTTAGCATTTCGTACACCATAAAAATTGGAATAACCGGCCGCAAAGCTTTGCCGGATCTGATCGGTACCCTGTTGCTGACTAAGCCCCAGTTGCTGCCAGAGGGTTTCAGCGATTTTGCCTGAGTAGGCACTGGTGATTTGCTGGAGGATGATGAGCGAAATGGCAAATCCCCAAAAACTGAAACGGATGAAAGAAACTTTACTGAATTTCATAAAGAAAGGTTGAATGGTTAATGGTTTTTGATTGTTTTTCATTTGTGGCCGTAAAAATGGGGCTGAAATTACTTACCGGGAAACAGGCTTTGTATGAAATGGGGGAAGGGGAGGATGAATTGAGCGGGATGTTTAAAAAACAGAGTAAATTTTCACCGCAGAGAACAGGAGAAAAAGAGATTTCGCAGAGTTGTTTCTAACAACAGTTATCTTTTAATCCTCTGCGTTTACTCCCGTTCTCTTTTCTCCGCGTTGAATATTATTTATATCCCTCCGACCACTTCCAATCCTCCACTTTCTTATCTTCATGCCATCATGAAACATGTTTTCCATTGCATTGATGCCCATACCTGCGGGAACCCGGTCAGACTGGTAAAAGAAGGCGGTCCCCGGCTGGAAGGGGGCAGTATGAGTGAAAAGCGGCAACATTTCCTTCGGGAATACGATTGGATCCGCACCGGACTCATGTTTGAACCCCGTGGCCATGATATGATGAGCGGAAGCATCCTCTATCCGCCCCACGATCCGGCCAATGATGTGGCTGTCCTGTTTATCGAAACCAGCGGCTGCCTGCCCATGTGCGGTCATGGTACCATTGGCACTATTACCATCGCCATTGAAGAAGGATTGATCAAACCGCAACGACCTGGTTATATCAGAATGGAAGCACCTGCAGGTTTAGTCCGGATAGAATACAAGCTGGCTGATGAAAAACGGACAAAGGTGGAAAGCGTAAAACTGACCAATGTACCGGCATTTCTTCATTCCAGTGAATTGATTGCCGAATGTCCCGAACTGGGCGAACTGGTAGTAGATGTATCTTATGGCGGTAATTTCTATGCCATTGTGGATGTACAGGAAAATTTCAAAGGGTTGGAATATTATCCGGCCGATAAGCTGATTGCCTGGGCGCGGGCCTTAAGAAAAGATATCAATAACCGTTATGAGTTTGTTCATCCCGATGATCCAACCATCAATGGTTGCAGTCATATTCTTTGGACAGGTGCCGTACTTGATCCCCGGTCAACAGCCCGCAATGCTGTTTTTTATGGAGATAAAGCGATTGACAGAAGCCCCTGTGGAACCGGAACTTCTGCCAGGATGGCTCAATGGTACGCAAAGGGCTTATTGAAAAAAGGGGAGGAGTTTATTCATGAAAGTATCATCGGC
>DAORJS010000018.1:0-19862 GCA_035439185.1 Chitinophagaceae bacterium | reverse complement strand
GAAAACTACCGGCGCAGCGGCGAAGTGGATGCGCTCCGGATTCCCAAAGAAAATTTCTTCGCCCATCAGGTAATGTGGAATGGCTGGGTGGATATTGAAAAACACGGGATTCACCTGATCGGCCACTGGAATTATGCAGATACTGTTCAGAAAGATGTTTATGTGGTATCCACTGCTGATAAAGTGGAACTACAGATCAATGGCCGCTTTGCCGGATGGGGTGAAAAAACAAATGGCTTCCTGTTTACTTTTAAAAATATTAAATGGGAGAAAGGTACTATCAGCGCAACCGGTTTTGACCGGCAGAACCGCAAGATCTGTTATACCCAAAAAAGCAGCACAGGTAAGGCCATCGCCCTTCGTATGAAACTGATCACAGCACTCAACAGTATCCGCGCCAACGGACATGATATTGCCCTTGTGGAAATGGAGGCCGTAGATGACAAGGGCAGCAGACATCCGCTGGATATGTCAACTGTAAATTTTTCACTGGAAGGCCCGGGCGAATGGAGAGGTGGTATGGCACAGGGACCTGATAACTACATTCTGTCTAAAGTACTGCCACTGGAATGTGGCGTTAACAGAATCATGGTACGCACAACCAGCGAAAGCGGCACAATCAGAATTAAAGCGACAGCTACAGGTTTACAGCCAGCCACCCTTTCAATACCGGTAAAAAATTATTTATCCAGAAACGGATTGAGCGGGTCATTACCCGGAGCGGAACTTCCGCTATATCTCAAAAGAGGTCCCACCCCAAATACCCCTTCTTATACTGCCAGCCGGCAATCCTTGACAATCATCAATGCACAGGCAGGTTGCAATAATGATAGTGTGCAAAGCAGTTATGACGATAATGAACTGAGTGATTGGGTCAACGATGGACAACTGGAAACTGCCTGGATTGCCTATCATCTTGATCAACCCTCCAGAGTGGATGAAGTGGAACTCAAACTCAATAACTTCAGGACTAAACAATATTATCTGGAAATTACTGTGGATGGACAGGTTGCCTTTCAGGGATTTACTGCAAAAACATTGGGGTATACCCGTTTGGTTTGCAGCCCCCGGACCGGAAAAGAAATAAAGATCCGTATATCAGCTCCACCAGTCAGTGTCAATGAAAACGGCACTGAGCTCAACGGCAAAAAAGCGGATGATGGTGTTAACCGGAACGACGCTGGCACCAAAGGAACCCTTAGTATCATTGAAGCGGAGTTTTACTCGGTACTTCCTGTCAAAAAATAAAGCGCACTGAGCATGAAGTGGATTGTTTTTCTTTTTTGCTGCTGTTGCCTGAAAGCCGCCTCACAAACCCTGCAATACAGCCGTCACCTGATCCGGGATTTATCGGCAGACCGGATGCAGCTGGTGGCAGATATTGAAGGGTATCATCACCTGATTTCATTTACCGGCCATGAAGAACCGGTGATTGATGTATTTAATAAGGAACTGACTCCTGTAGCTAAAAGGAAAATCAATATCATTACCCCTGAAAAACCTTTTTTCAATATTCTCCCCTTCCACAATCATTACCTGCTTTATACAAAGACCCAGGGACAAAACAGGTACCGTTTTTTCAGGATCAATAGTGCAGGTGAACCCACAGAGATCACTGCTTCATTAACTCCTTTTATCCCGGCGGCGGGTAACCGTTCCGGGACAGCCATTGAATTAATCAATCAAAACGGACAACTGACCCTGCTTACCTATCAGTACACTGACACTTTAAAAAGTATCCAAGCCAGGATCACCCGTTTTAATAACGATTACAAAGCCACCCATCAAAGCATTATTACTTTTCCTTTTCATCAGCGGAATGAAAAGCTCCTGCAACTTGCCTTATATCATCAGCAGCTTTTCCTGCTGAAAGAAAAGAAAACAAAGGAATCCTTACCGGTTCTGGAAGTCATGAAACTGGGGCTGGATAACAAAAAATTATACAGTAAGGAATTTGTAAGCAACGGGAATCCCTTTTATGCTCCCAAATTTTTTTTATGGCCGGCTGACAGTACGGTACTGATTACCGCCCTTCTGCCACAATCTGATAAAAAAAGGGAAATCAGTTATGTGGTTTTCCTGAGCCGGCTGGGTGATTCATTACAGGAACTGTCAGCTCCGGTTCTTTTGAAAGGAGAAATTCACAGTGATCTCTCATTGAATATGATCTTACCGGATCAGCGCAGTAACGGTTGGATCCCCCTGCGGCCCTATCAGGAGGCAGTCAGAAACCCTTCATTTGAAAACAATATGACTGACTGGTATCCTGATCTGTCGGCCTACCAGCATTTACCCGGTGCGGTGTATCCGTATTCATTACCACTAAGTTTATTAAGAACTCCCGGACACGGCAACTATACAGCAGCCGGAAAAATCAAACTGACCCTGCTCAGTCCTTCCTTCTCTGTTCTCAACAGTCTGCTGCTGAAACCCTATAAAGATGCCACAGTAATTCCAGGCACTGACCTTGTGGGTTTCATGATAGATACTTTACCAATACTGCTGATCGGCCAGCAGGTGATCCGTAAACAAAAAGGACTGGCCCTGATATATCCAGGTGCGAATTCGAGCATTCTGCTTACCGATACCCGGGCGAGTACACAGTATGAATACCTGACGGGCCTGACCAAACAAATCAACCCCCATCATCTGATAGTTCCATACCGGAATAAAAAAGAAATCGGTCTGCTCCGTATAAATATTAAAAACTATCTTGAAGAAACACAACAATAAAAAATGAATCATTGCTCTCCCCGGATTGCAGCCAGGAACCTGTTGCTGCTTTGCTTATTCAGCACCGGATGGCTCCATTCTGCTGAAGCACAACAACCGAATATCATTTTTATTCTTGCCGATGATCTGGGTTACGGTGAAATCGGCACTTATGGTCAAGAAAAAATTGAAACACCCAATATAGACAGACTAGCCGCAAGCGGATTAAAATATACCCAGTTTTATTCCGGCTCCACCGTTTGTGGTCCGGCCCGCTGCAGTTTTATGACCGGATTACATACGGGTCATACGGTGATCAGGGGGAATAAGCAATTTCCACCCGAAGGACAAACACCGCTTCCTGATTCAGTGAGAACCATTGCTAATCTATTACAGGAAAATGGATATGCAACAGCCGCTTTTGGCAAATGGGGATTGGGTTTTAACCAGAACAGCGGGGATCCCAACAAAAAAGGATTTGATCGTTTTTATGGATACAATTGTCAGTCCCTGGCACATGATTATTTTCCACTGTACTTATGGGACAATCATCAGAAAGTTGATCTGGCAGTTAACCAGCAGGCAGATTCGGTTTATTCTGCTTCACTCATCCATCAAAAAGCCATTGAGTATATAAAACAATCCGGTGATCAACCTTTCTTCCTTTATCTGCCTTACACGCTTCCGCATGGAGATGTGATTGGTCCGCATGATGACCTGTATAATTATTATGTATCAAAATTTAATGAAACACCGCTCAGCGGTTCACAACTCAAAAAAAGAGAACATACAATCAAGGCTGAGCCACTGCCCCATGCGCAGTTTGCAGCCATGGTCGGCCGGCTGGACCGTTATGTGGGCGAAATTGTAAAAACCCTTGAAGAAAAAGGCCTGGCGCAGAACACCCTGATCATTTTTACCAGTGATAATGGTCCGCACCGTGAAAACGGTGGTGACCCGGATTTCTTTAACAGCAATGGTATCTACAAAGGCATCAAAAGAGATTTGTACGAAGGCGGTATCCGTGTTCCCTTTATTGCTTACTGGCCCGGAAAAATCAACCCAGCTGTAACCGATCAGATGGCTGCCTTATGGGATCTGTATCCCAGTTTTCTGGAACTCGCCGGGATAAAAAACAGTAATCAGACTGATGGCCTCTCACTGCTCCCCGGTTGGTTGCAAAAAGGAAAACAATTGCAGCATGATTATTTATACTGGGAGTTTCATGAAAACGATGGCCGCCAGGCAATCCGCTGGAAACAATGGAAGGGCGTGAAACTGGCCGTGATGAAAAATGAAAATGCACCACTTGAACTGTATGATCTGAAAAAAGATCCTGAGGAAAAAACAAACCTGGCTTCTCAAAAACCACGTATTGTCAGAAAGTTAGCGGCATTGATTGAGCAGGCCCATACATCAAATTCTGACTGGCCATTATTAAAGAAAGAAATGAAATAAGCAATTCTCTTTATCAGATAATCATATTCAGGATCAGTACACCAATAAGTCCGATGATGGAGATCAATGTTTCCATGATGGTCCAGGACAAGAAGGTTTCCTTCAATGATAATTTAAAAAACTCTTTAAACATCCAGAATCCCGAATCATTGATATGGGAACCAAATACAGAGCCGCTGCCCACGGCAAGTACCATTAATTCCGGTGAAATACCGGGTTGCCCCAGCATCGGCGATACCACACCGGCCGCTGTAATCGCTGCCACGGTTGCTGATCCGATCATCACCCGTAACAAGGCGGTTACCACCCAGGCAAAGAGTAAGGGTGGCATTTGCCATTTGGTGCTGAATGAAGAAATATAGGCCCCTGTACCGCTGTCGGTTAATACCTGTTTAAAAACACCACCCGCGGTGATGATCAGTAATATCACAGCAATACTGCTGATTGCTGTATGTACCCATTGCATCTGGGTTTCCATTTTAATTCCTCTTCTTACGCCAAACCAGCCCAGGGCCACCAGCACAGCAATCAGTAATGCGATGGTGGAATTGCCTGTAAAAAGAAAAATTGTTTTCAAGAGGCCGGCAGGAAGGAAATTCTCTGCAATCACAGATAAACTGATAAATATAACAGGCAGTAAAGCAATCCCGAAACTGGGTAAGGCTGCCGGCAATATTTTATTGATTTGTTCTTGCTGTTCATCTTGCGTACCAAGCATGCCAATCCGCTTCAGTCGTCTGCCGAGAAAGGGACCTGCCAGTATCACCGCAGGTATTGCGATGCAAAGCCCGTACAAGAGGGTCTTACCCATATCTGCTTTAAAGGCATTCACCAGCAATGCAGGACCTGGATGTGGTGGCAGGAAACAATGCGTGGTGCTGAGTGAGGCCGCCATGGGAATGGCAATATAGAGCAGGGGCAGTTTTGTTTTTTTAGCCAGCATAAAGACGAGCGGCACGAGTATCACAAAACCGGCATTATAATACAAGGGGATACCAATCAGGAATCCGGTTAACAAAACGGCCCATTGAATATTCTTTTCTCCAAAGCCATTGATCAGGGTCATGGCGATTTTTTCGGCAGCCCCGCTTTCTTCCAATACCTTACCCAATACGGCACCCAGACAAATAATAAAAGCCAGTCCGCCCAATGTACTGCCTGCTCCTGTTTCCAGTGATTTCAGTAATGCATCCGGTGACATGCCCAGAGAGAGTCCGGACAGAATGGCTACAATGAGCAGGGAAATAAAGGGACTGACTTTTTTAACGGTCAGGAAAACCTGCACCAGTATTGCCAATAAAATGATCAGGAGTTGCATGCCGGTACTGGTTTTAAAAAATACTACAGGATTAGTTTTGAATTTTTGCAGGAACTGAAAGCACGGCTTCCAATGCCGGCTTGGCTGTTTTATCACGGTTCCATAAAAGCGGATAATTCGTACGGCCCGGAACAGGATAATCGTTTTTCCAGCTCATGCCATCATGAACACCCCAAAATGTTACTCTTGCAATCTTATCTTTCTTCCTGTAGAAAATGCCGAATAGTTCTGCGTAG
This sequence comes from Chitinophagaceae bacterium, assembly GCA_035439185.1. Classification (GTDB taxonomy): domain Bacteria; phylum Bacteroidota; class Bacteroidia; order Chitinophagales; family Chitinophagaceae; genus JJ008. Next base: position 14,138 of record DAORJS010000018.1, on the reverse strand, counting down.
CGGTTCGCAAGCAGGACTTGCAAACTGTCAGGCAATTGTTTCGGATAAGGATCCAGAAATGCCTTGAATTCTTCCAGCTGAAATTGTTTATCGGCCATGCCCTGTCCGATGATCTGTCCTTCTTTTGTCAATGGCAATACATCCACATCCAGTTCGGTGATCATTACTTTAATACCACAGGCGGCATAAGCATCAATGGCATCTTCAATATATTTTGTTTTGGGATAATTCAGTCCCCAATGTCCCTGTATGCCTACCCCGTCAATCCGGATGCCTTGTTTTTGCAGTGTTTTTACAAGGCGGATAATCCCCTCTCTCTTCTCAGGGCGCCAGGCATTGAAATCATTGTAATAGAGTTCGGTGTTGGGTGCATATTCCGCCGCAAACTGAAACGCATATTTTACCAGGGTATCCCCGTTTCCAAAAGCATTGACCCAGGAAGTGGGCCGGTAGCTGCCATCATTGTCTATGACTTCATTCACCACATCCCAGGCATGAACCTTACCTGCATAGCGTCCGGCCACCACGCGTATATGTTCCCTTAATCTTTCAATCTGTTCCGCTTTGTTGTTCGGTTTACCGGCAGCATTGGTAAAAAACCAGGCGGGGCATTGGTTATGCCAGACAAGTGTATGACCCACAATAAACATATTGTGCTGGGCACCAAATGCTACAAAATCATCAGCGGGTCCGAACCTGTAAACACCTGGCTCCGGATTGATCAGGGCCGCTTTCATTACATTTTCAACCGTGATCGTATTAAAATGGCTGACTACAATATCCTGCGAGGCCTTATCAGTTCCACTGGTAATAGCCGGTGTAACTGCTGTTCCGATGAGGAAGGCATCTTTGTAGACTTCCTTCAATAGTTTTCCTGATTGTTCTCTTGTACCCATTTGTTGTGCGGGGCTGCAGGAACTGTAAAACAGTAGGCCTGCCAGCATTATTAGTTGTATCGGGTTCAACAGCATCGGATGATTATAAAATTAACCTACTGTATTTGTCAGGGTACCGATCCCGTCAATGGAAATACTGATTTCATCGCCGCCGGCCAATGTAAAATCACTGCCGGGTACAATACCGGTGCCGGTCATGATCAGACAACCATGCGGAAAGCTGCTTTCGCGATAGATAAATGAAACCAGTTCTTCCGGGCTTCTTTTCATCTGACTGATGGCAATTTCCCCTTCAAAAACCAGGGCCCCCTTTCTTTTGATATGGAGTCTGATCATGGTTTCTTTAGGGAGTGCCTGCTCTGTGAGGTAGATACATGGACCGAGTGCCGCACATCCATCATAGGTTTTGGCCTGTGGCAGGTAGAGCGGATTTTCACCTTCGATACTCCGGCTGCTCATATCATTTCCAATCGTGTATCCAATAATTTTACTGGTTGCGGTTACTACAAGGGTCAGTTCGGGTTCGGGCACATCCCAGCTACTGTCTTTCCTGATACGAACCTTTCCCTGATGACCGGATACTCTATGCGGTGTACTTTTAAAAAAACATTCGGGCCGGTCGGCTTCATATACTTTGGCATAAAAATCAGCACCGCCTGCCGCCTTGCTTTCTTCCTGACGGCCCACCATGCTGCGGTAATAAGTAACCCCACAGGCCCAGAGTTCCTGCTGATCACCGATCACGGGTAATAGTTCACTGATTACTGAAGCATCAACTGGAATAGCTCCCGAAATTTCAGCTGCTAATTTCTCCAATACTTCGTCGTTGTTTACCAGGCTGTCCCAGCTTTCGCGACTCTTATAAAAATGTCCGTTTTGCTCAACTACAGGTCCTTTTGCTGTTCTGTACAATTTCATTGTTGATTTTTTATCCGTAGCAACTATTAGTAATAGACTTGATACATACTTGCTTTGGTTGAATACATGGGTTTATTTATTTCAGCTTAACTCTCAGCACATGCATATCATTGGTAATATAGAGTGTTTTTTCATCGGCACTCAGTGCACAATTACTGGCCGGTGCTTCCAGTTTCAGCAATCCCAGCTTCTTTCCTTCTTTATTAAAAATATATACACCGCCCGGTCCACTGGCAAAAACAATTCCTTGCTGGTTAATTTTCAATCCGTCGGGCAAACCCGTTTTCATTGTTTTCCTTTCTTCTTTCGCACTGTAAAAAAGGGAAACGGCCATCATACTGTCGCTCACGATATCAATCAGGTGCCAGTCGGGCTGATCAGGATCGGAGCAGGCAACCAGTAATTTTCTGGTGCCCGGAAAAAAAGCAAGTCCATTGGGCCGGGTAATGCTGTTGATCACCAGATCCACTTCCCCATTCTTTTTAATACGATAAACCCCGTTAAAAGGTAACTCTTTCAATGAATCTGTATCATCCTGTGTTTTTAATCCATAAGGCGGATCTGTAAAAAATAATTCCCCATCTGCACTAAACACACAATCATTCGGACTACTGAAGCGTTTGCCCTGGTAATGTGTGGCCAGCGCGGTATAAACTGCCTTAGGCTGATCCAGCGGCGCTTCCATCCTTCCCATTTGCCGGTCACCATGCTGACATAATACAAGCTTGCCGGCTGGATCTAAAGTAAGACCATTGCTACCGGGTTCTTTACACAGGCTGGGAGTTTTACCCGTATAGCCACTGGGTTGCAGATAAATTGAAGCCCCTTCCTTTTCTGTCCATTTATAAATGGTATTGGTGGGCACATCGCTGAACAGGAGCATTTGTTGCGCTTCAATCCAGAGCGGTCCTTCACTCCATTCATATCCGGTGGCGATGATATCTGCCTTTGCATCCGGAGCAATGATGCTGTCCAATGTATTCTCGTATCTGATCAGGGTTCCTGTTTGCTGATACATCATTTCTTTCTTTTGTGAAGTACTGCTATTATTACAAGCCAGTACCGGAGCAAGCAGGAAAATAAGCAATCCTTTTTTCATATACCCATTTTAGTGTGAATCTCTGGTGACCTGACTTCCGGAACTACCCTGCAGAAAATCAAGATCCGCTCCTTTATCACTGCCCAGCACATGTTTGATATACATGCTGACATAGCCCCTTGTAGCAGCAGGTGCTGGTGCTGTCCATACTGATTTCCTTTGGGCCAGTTCTTCATCACTCACATGCAAATGCAATAACCTTTTCTCGACATCCAGTTCAATCATGTCACCGTTTTGCACCAGTGCCAGTGTACCTCCGATTGCGCTTTCAGGACTCACATGCAATACTGCGGTTCCGTAAGCGGTGCCGCTCATTCTGCCATCACTGATGCGGACCATATCTTTTATTCCTTTTTCCAGAATTTTTTTTGGCAGGGCCATATTCCCCACTTCAGGCATACCGGGATAACCAACAGGTCCTACATATTTCAACACCATTACAGCGTTTTCATCTATATCCAGCGCCGGATCATCTATCCGGGCATGATAATCCTCGATGTTTTCAAAGACCACGGCCCTTCCTTTATGTTTCATCAGGGAGGGAGAGGCGGCACTGGGTTTAATCACGGCACCGTTTGTGGCCAGATTACCTTTTACCACTACGATACCGGCTGCTTCTTTAAAGGGTTCATTATACGCAGCAATCACTTCTTTATTATAACAATTGGTATTCCCTTTAATATTCTCATGATGGTTTTTACCCGTCACTGTTATTACATTCCTTCGCAGCTGTTCTTTTAACTGATCCAGGATAACGGGCAGGCCACCCGCATAATAAAAATCTTCCATCAGGTATTGACCGGATGGCATCAGGTTGAGTAGTAAGGGTATCTGACTACCCAGCTTATCGAAATCATCCAAATCCAGTTGAACACCGATCCTGCCCGCAATGGCCATCATATGGATCACAAAATTAGATGAACCACCCACGGCAGAATTGGCCATAATGGCGTTTTCAAATGCTTCGCGGGTGAGTATCTTATCAATCGTCAGGTTTTCTCTGACCATTTCCACAATTCTCCGGCCACTGAGTTGTGCCATCACTTTTTTACGACTGTCTGCTGCAGGAATTGCCGCAGCCCCGCTAAGGGTCAGTCCCAGACTTTCCACCATCACGGCCATGGTACTGGCCGTTCCCATGGTCATGCAATGGCCGATACTGCGGCTCATGCAACTCTCGGCAAATTCACATTCTTCCTGGGTCATTTTGCCGGTCTTCATGTCCTCATCAAATTTCCAGACATGTGTACCGCTGCCGATAGTTTGCCCTTTGTATCGTCCATTCAACATCGGACCGCCGGGTACTACAATAGTGGGTAATCCCACACTGGCAGCTCCCATCACGGTGGATGGTGTTGTTTTATCACAGCCAGTCAGCAGTACCACTCCATCAATCGGATTACCACGGATACTTTCTTCTGTATCCATACTGGCCAGGTTGCGAAACAACATGGCGGTTGGTTTCAGGAGTGTTTCACCCAGGCTCATCACCGGAAATTCAAGAGGAAAGCCGCCCGCTTCCAGCACGCCTTTTTTCACTGCTTCTGCATGATCACGGAAATGGGCATTACAGGGCGTGAGTTCACTGAACGTATTACAAATTCCGATGACGGGACGGCCATCAAACATATCGGTGGGCATCCCCTGGTTCTTCATCCAACTGCGATAGATGATGCCGTCTTTGTCTTTACGGCCAAACCAGTCGCGGCTCCTTAATTGCTGACTCATACTTTATAAATTGACATTTCTCAAACTAATGAAATCCTTTTACCGGTGCGCATGGCTTCATAAATCGCCTGCAGGTATTTCACATCTCTGCGTCCCATTTCTCCGGGTACAATACTCTGTTCGCCTTTTTGAATGGAACGGGCGATGCCATCCATTTGTTTGGCCTGTTGATTGATATGCGGAAAATTCATCGGGCCTGCTGGCGTACTGCCCCGTTGACCGGTATAGTTGTAAGCTGAGGTCAGTTCGAATACCCCCTGTTCTGCTTCTGCTCTTAAAAAATTCATATTATCCTGGTAACTGGTACGGCCTTCTGCGATTAGTCCATTGGGAAATTCCATCTGCCAGGTCAGCGATTGTTCCACTTCTTTAAATCTCTCCAGATCCGTTTTTACTCCTTCCTGTGCAGTTACAGCGATAGGCTCCATGCCGGTGGTATAGCATAATCCCTGTATCACATATATGCCCACATCCATCAATGGTCCGCCACCCGCATATTTTTGTGTTAATCTCCATTGGGAAGGGCCGGCCCTGAATCCAAAGCCTCCGGTTAATTTATTGATTTTTCCGAAAATACTTTTAGTGCCGCATCGGACCATTTCCAGATTATAGGGTTCAAAGTGCAGGCGGTAACCGATGGAAAGATGCTTTCCGGCTTTCTTCGCAGCTGCAATCATCCGGTCACATTCTTCTACCTGTATGGCCATTGGTTTTTCACAAATCACATGTTTGCCGGCTTCAAATGCCCGGATGGTATATTCAGCATGCATGTTATTGGGGAGCACCACATAAATAATATCAATATCCGGGTTATTTTTTATCGAATCATAGTTGTCGTAATTGTAAATATGCTGATCTGGTATCCCGTATTTCTCTTTCCATAACGGAATTTTAGACGGAGTGCCTGTTACAATTCCGGCGAGATAGCATTCTTCGGTTTGCTGTAAGGCTGGCGCCAATTGATTGGTCGCATAATTCCCCAGGCCCACCAGTGCGATTCCCAGTTTTCTTTTTTTGGAATTAGCCATCTTTTGCTGATTTGAATTTGATTCACTGCATGTTGAATAAGCCGATAAAAGGGGTAACCCCATTCCTGCTACTCCGATATTGTATAAAAAATCACGCCTTGATGGAAATTGTTTCTTTTTCATATGCTGTCATTTAAAATACCGGGTTGCAAAATCAAGAAAGAAAGGCCAGTTGGGGCCTACCGTATGTCCTCCGTTATGCTGGCGAAATGCAATATCCCCAGTGGCCAGCAAGGTTTGTTCAGCCGGATATTCCATGGTACCCAGGTCTTTTTTTCCCAATAAGCGGTAAACGGATCCCGCATGTGCTGCGCCCAGAAACATTCCCTTTGCATCCACCCACCTGCCTTCCACATTGGGTGAACCGGAACTGATAAAAACAGGACGTGGCGCGCAGAGTGCAATTAATTCATGTGCATCCACGGGCAGATCATTCTGATTCAGCGGTATCGCTGCATACTTTATAAAGTTACCGGCAAACCAATGATACTCCCCGGATGAAGCCAGGTTCTCTACCTGTTCTCCATAAATACGTCTAAGGATTTTTGCACCACCGGCACCTGAAGATCCAATACATCCAATAGCAATCCGCGGTTCAAAGGCCATGGCAACAAGAGCAGCTTTTCCATATCTTGACAATCCTTCAATGGCAATTCTTTTTGGATCAATGTCAGGATTGGTTTCAAAATAATCAATGGCACGACTGGCCCCCCATGCCCAGGCGCGAAGTGTACCCCAATCATCCGGCTTCCGGTTTTGTCCTTTGTTACATAAGCCGATGATGCCCTGTGTTAATCCCGCTCCATGATCTGCCTGGAAACTGGTGGGTACAAGAATAGCAAAGCCCCATCCTCTTTCCAGTACCTGTTCCTGCCAGCTTTTTTGAATGGGTGTATTCGGTGGAGGTGCTGGCAGTCGAAAACCCGGAGGAAAAATAAAGCCAAATTCCATGATCATTGGAACAGGTCCCTTACTGTTCTTTGGAGTTGTAACTGATAATTGAATATTTGCTTTGATGGAAGGAAATCCTGAATTATCAACATGACCCAGTAAGTTTTTTGTTACAGCCGGAACTGTTCCAATGGTTGTATCCATTGTGCTGATCAGTTCCCATTTCACCCCCGGAATATTTTCGGGAAGGCGTCCATAGATTTCCTTTTCAAAATCCTCCACGATCTCGGGTCTGCGTTTATTCCACCAGGTCTTCGCATTGGCAACCGGCTTCCCGTTTTTCATAATCAATGGATCAGGCAGGGAATTATATTGTGTCGCTTTTGATTCATCGCTGTTGGCGGCATTGGGTGCAGCGGGATTGCCCGATGGACCAGGTCTTTTTGCAGCGATCGGAATTTTTAATTGCACCAGCATATTTTCATAATCTTCCTGTGTGGCTTTCTGCTGCAGTTTAGCAGCTTTATCTCTTGTCTGCCAGTCTTTGATATGCTCCGCTGTTTCCAGCATGGTAGCAATCATCAGGTCTTTCTCCTGCTGTTTAATATAAGCGAGAATTTTACGATGATTCTCCAGCGATACATCCAGGCTATTGCCGCCACCTACACCGTGAAATAATAACACCAGTAAAGAATTGGTCTGAATGGCTTTGCCCACCCATTCTTTCATCTGTTCAAAAGAATGATTATTGACCATATAACAGTCCACATTATATAAATCAATTTCACTGATTTTGTGCATTTCATTCCTGACTGCTCTTGCCGCTACAAAATCCTTTTTCATCCCATCAATAAACGATGAATCATCCACCTTCATATCACCACAGGTAAAGGCAAAGGTTCTTTTGGATTTTCCATCCAGTGCCTGAAGAAATACATTGGTCATACCCACTTCATTCTCCATTCTTTTAACAGAAAAATTCCGCAGATCATTTTGTTTACTCACCCATTCCCTTCCTGCTCCCCCTACACAGGGATGAAAAAGTGTATGGTTACCTAATTCATGGCCTTTATCCGGTAACTTCTTCCAGTCGCCCAACCTGCTTTGCATAGAAGCAGAAAAGGCAGTAATATAAAATGTGGCTTTTAGTCCCAATGAGTCCAATACAGGAATAGCATTATCCAGGTGCTCGTTAATAGCATCATCATAAGTGATGACTACGGCTGCTTTTTTACCACGCCATGCCTGGTTAAACTGGGCAGGTAAAAGAAAAGGAGCGAACAAGGCTATAAATAATATTATTGTTTTCATCCTTACTATTTACTTATAGGGATTATGCGGAACCAGTCAACATCAACATGTCCACCTTGTTCCAGGGTGGAATAATTAAACAGACAGAACTTATTGCCGGTGAAAACAGAAAGATTAAACCTCATTTTTAACTCATTTCCGAGTGCCAGATATGTCTTGTTATCTGTACTATATCCAAAAGACGCCGAACCTGAAATATTGGAAGCAGAACAGCTGAAGTAGATCGTATTTCCCTTTAGAGGCCGTGCATCAATAAGTTTTCCGTTATTCACCATTATTATGTTTCTCAGTCCGGCTTCCTGTTTTACAGCGATAAAAGCATAGGGGTCCTGGAACATGGCCAGCCCGGCGATATCTCCGTCCCTCATCCCTGAAATATCCATCCTGGTTTCCACATGGGTTAATGACCCATCATAAGCCGCAAAAGGGCGTTGTGTCAGACTATTTCTTGCTTCCCGCAGACCGGAAACCGGTTTCCCTGTTTTTAAGCGCATCCATCCCGGTCTTTCCTTCAATGACCATTTTTCCGGATCAGGATTATGGTTCCATCCCCATTGCATTCCCAATGTGTTTTTATTGAATTCATCTGAGGTGGGAAGACTTTTTACCGGATATGATTTACCAACATTTGGTTTTTGATGAGTGACAACAGCTTTTCCATCGATTCCCACCATTGGCCATCCATCTTTCCATTGTACAGGCTGAAGGGAAGGGAATCGGCCAAATGGCCCGCTATCCACAAAAAGCATTGTCCACCATTCACCCGTTTGAGTTTGAATAAGTGCCCCCTGGTGAATACCAAAATTGACTCCTGGTGTGGTATCTCTGATGACTACTTTTTCTTCGTAAGGACCGTAAATATTCCGCGAACGAAGTGCTACCTGTATTCCATCTCTGCCACCATAAGTGCCATACAAATAGTAAAACCCATTGATTTTATATACATGCATCCCTTCCAAACCCTTCCTGATCGTTCCTGTAAACACCAGTGAATCTTTTGATTTCGGAGAGAAATCTGCATTTAACTCAGTAACTGAAATTTTACTATAGCCATGTGTCACATAAATTCGGCCGTCATCATCAAAAAACAAACCCGGGTCATAAAAACCTTTGGGTAGTTTCCGGATATCCCAGGGTCCTTCAGCCTTATCCGCTGTACATAAAAAGCCACCTTCATCGAGTGTGATGAACAGCAGGTAAAACTTGTTATTATAATACCTGAGGCTGGTGGCCCATTGTCCATGTGCATACCGATGACAGCTGTCCAGATCATAGCATTTACTGAAATCAAACCGTTGCACCGCATTACTGCAATATTCCCAGTTCACCAGATCTTTTGATTTCAGTAATGTGACACCAGGAAAAATAAACATGGTTGTAGATACCATATAATATGTATCTCCAACCAGGATCAGATCAGGATCGGGAAAGTCTGCCGGAATAACCGGATTTTCATAAGTCCCGTCTCCCTTGTCCGAATGCCAACTTTGTGCGATAGACGTATTTGAGCTACCAGATAGTAGCAGGTAAAAAAATATTAATATGGAAAATTGCTTTCTCATTTATCTGTTCTGAAGGGTGAAGCCGGCAATTTTTCTTTGTTATACAAATTCGGATTAACCGGGTTATCCGCCCAGGCATAACGCACATACAGCGGTTCTTTCACGTTTTCATTCCATACAATCACTTTCCCATTTTCTATCCGGGCATTGGCCCATACAAATTTTTTATCGGCTCCGGCTATGGCAAATTCTGCTGGTGCTTCTCCATCATTAGTGACCAGTCCGCTACCGGTATGAGAAAACTGGATGATGATTTTATTCCCATCAATCACTGCTGTCTGATATTGTGGTCCTGAATAAACCAGTTCTTCCCCATAACTCAATTTCATTGCGGCCAGGGCCAATCTATCCCCCACATCTTTTTTTTTATCAGGATGGATATCGTTCCACTCTCCCAGGTCTATGGCAACAGCCATGGCTGTATTGGGAACTATCAGTGCTTTGGATTGCGATTCCCGGAGTTTGGCCCAGTTACTTTCTGAAGGGAGGTAATTATAATCCATAAATCCCGGCAGCTGGACATAGAGAAAAGGCAATGTTCCCAATCCCCACTTGTTTCTCCAGTCATTCATTTGTGCGATTTGTAATTGAGCATATTCATCCGGTCGGCCTGCATTGGATTCTCCCTGATACCAGCAAAATCCCCGGATCGTATATTTAATGGCTGGCGCCACCATCGCATTGTACAAAGCAGCAGGCTGGTTTTGTGCCGCAATTCCAAAGGGGCCTGCTGGTGGACGTGGAATCAAGACTTCTCCCACTTTATACTGCCAGGTTCCTTTAAGATCAATGGTATCATTGCCGGCAAACAAACAGTAAGGCTTATCAGGAACAAAACCACCCTTACCTGCTGTATTTGTTACACGGACTACAAAAAGATTTTTGCCTGTTTTTAAAATACCGGCAGCCACTTTATATCTACGCTGCGGATACTGGTAAGTGGTATTCGCTACTTTGACTCCGTTAATATATAGTTCATCTGCATCTACAATTCTTCCCAAAAATATCTTTGCCTCTTTTCCAGCGATTGATGCCGGGATAATTATTTCTTTCCGGTACCAAACCGTACCATTCAGGTCTTTAATGCCCTGGTCTTCCCAATAACCCGGAATATTGATGGGCCTCCATCCAGCAGGCTGATAGTTAGGATCAAACCATTTGACAGCAGCAGAAAGCCCTGAATCTTTTGAGACAGGCGGGCGATTGGCTGCAGCAGCTGCACGGTTAGTACTGTTTACATAGGCCGTGTCTTTATTTTTTTGTATGACAGACGTCATTGACTGCATCTCTTTGAGTCCTTCTTCACTGGTCCATGCTTCGATGGGTGTTCCGCCTACACTGGCATTGATGATCCCGATGGGCACATGATACTTTTCGTAGAGCTTCTTCGCAAAAAAATAAGCCACGGCCGAAAAGGGTCTGATATCTTCACCCACGGCAGCCTTCCAGTTCCCTGCCGGAAAATCCTGCTGGGCCTCCTGCAAATTGGTCATCGTCGGAATCCAAAACTGACGGATCGCCGGATAATTGGCAGTTGCGATTTCATTCGCATAAGTCACATCATGAATATTGAGCTGATGCACCATATTACTCTGGCCTGAACAAAACCATACATCACCGATCAGGATATCTTTCAGGATCAGTTTGTTTTTCCCTGACAACTCCATGGTATAAGGTCCGCCTGCCATAAAAGGTGGAAGCAGGACAGACCAATTTCCAGCCTGATCTGCTTTCACCTTGTAAGTTTTGCTATTAAACTTTACTGAAATTCTTTCATTGGCCGATGCCCAGCCCCAGATATGAATCTTTGTATCTCTTTGCAGAATCATACTATCCCTGACCAGCCGGGGCAGGCGGATCTGGGTATGGGCAGCCTGAAAAAAAACAAGCAAAATGATAACTGAAAAAATCTTTTTCATGAACAGGTTCATTTTCTGAAAGTAAGATGGTTATATCCTATTCGTAACTTATCATCATCATATCTCTTGAGCAGTTAAATCCTTATTCAAATTGTATAGCAAAATACATGCAGGGCACCAGTCCGGTATTCCGGATTCCATGCAGCACATTTGATTTTGCGAAAAAAACATCTCCCATTTTACCGGGGTAGGTTTTGTCTCCGATCAGCATCTCTGTTTCTCCATTGATCACCACGATGATCTCTTCTGCCCGGTGGGTATGGGGATCATGGCTCCATAATCCTTCTTTTAAGGTAGTGACATGCATTTCAAATCGCTTCTGCATCACCGTCGGCTGTTCAAAATAATCCCGTCGGCCACCGCCCTTGTTGTTGGGCTTATAGCTGATACTGTCGTAGACTTTTACAAAAGACTTTTTGAATCTGGGGTCTGTTTCCTTTGCTGTTGCCCCCCTGTACTTCATCGTAAAATATTCCCCGGGATAATCGCAACTGATCGCATACTTTTCACCGGGCATCATTACCGCTACACTGCCAGGCCGCAGAGTATAAACTTCCTTACCCAATTGTATATGGAAGATGCCAGCTTTCAGGATTAACAGATGTTCCTCGTTTTGGGGCACCTGTTGTTTTACGAGATCGGTAGACAGGATCAGGTTTACATTCAGCTGCATCCATTCAAAATCAAGCGTTTTACCTTCATACAGGGGTTTGGAACTGATTCCGTCCATCTTTCCTACAGGTTTAGTGTATTTATATACACCCGACATCACTGAATCTGTCTGCGCATTGCATACACTCTGGATAAAAAAGAAAAGTATCAGGTATTTCTTCATGACTTTACTTTTAATCAGCCCTTATTTTACTTCAAACCCCTTTCGTTGTGCCCGGCTCAGCATAGCTGTTGCCTCCGCGTCATTGACAAATTGCTCCTTCTCCGGATTCCATTGCAGTTTTCTTTTCAGCTTCATGGAAATATGATGAAGCAGACAAGCCGAACAGGAACGATGGGCTTCTTCCACCGGTGCAATGGTGGCTTTTTTATCACGAATTGCTTCCAGCCAGTTCCCATGATGGTCTTTGCTGACAGTAAAATGAAATTCATTGTCACCGATCACGGATGTCAGGATTTTCGGATCGCTGGCATCGATTTTCTTCGCCTGTTCGCCCGGTTTGGTGGGATCACTGCTGGTGGCCTGGTAATCGCCACGGGAGACAAAAATCCATCCTTTCGTGCCTTCAAATTTTATTCCGTTGGGAAACTCGTTACTAACGGTCATCAACACACCGTTTTTATACCGGGCTCCTGTTCTGAAAATACCATGTACATCCCAGAGCCCTCCTGTATTGAATTCCACTTTTTCACACCAGATTTCCACCGGACCGCTTCGCTCCATGCCCATTCCCCAATGGGCACTGTCAATATGATGCGAACCCCAGCCCGTAATCATGCCGGCGCCAAACTGTTCGCAACGTAACCAGCCCGGGCGACTATAATCTTTTTGCGGATGCACTCTTTCTTCGGTATAAAACACTTCAGGAGTGGAACCCAGCCACATATTGTAATCAAATCCCGCAGGCAAGGGCATTTCACTTTTATTGCCACCGGGAGGATCACCCGGTAGTCCGACATATACATTTTTCAGGTCACCAATCCGGCCATTCCGTACCAGCTCAGCAGCATACCTGAATTGCTCCGTACTTCTTTGCTGACTGCCTATCTGGAATTTTACAGCAGTCTGATTGATCACATTGGTCATTATCCGTCCTTCCGAAATGGTTAGTGATGCCGGCTTTTGCATATAAATATGTTTGCCGGCTCTGGCGGCAGCCACGCCGATCATCGCATGGGAATGATCAGGAGTGCTGATGAGCACAGCATCAATATCCTTATTCAATAACAACTCCCGGTAATCGGCATATACTTTTACCCCATCAAAGGGTTTTCCATCCCGCTTAGAATAAAATTCATTCACCAGTTTTTGTCCATCAGCTGCCCGCCTTGCATCCACATCACAAACGGCCATGATCTGTGCAAAATCATGTTTCCATACCCCGGGCATATCATGTCCCCTCGAAATACGACCTGTACCAATAGCGGCCACATTGATCCGGTTGGAAGGCGCATTTCTGCCGAATACAGATGCCGGAACAATGGAGGGCAGGCCCATCGCAATACCAGTACCAATTGCGGCCTTTACGGTCTGATTCAGAAATTTCCTCCGATCCATATTATGAGTACCCATGTCGAGCGAAGGACTATACCGTTGTTTTTTACTTTTCATCTGTTGATGATTTTTTATGGAATAACAAATACTATTTTTTCATCTCAAACTTCCTGGCTTTTTTCTGCGCCTTTAAAGCCAGTTCGGTTGCCAGTAAACAATGTGCCTGCGACATGGCGGTTTCTGTTCTATTCAATACATCATCCACAAACAATGGCCCGAAAGGCAGGTTCTCATTGTTACAATCCATATGGATCATTTCTTTCTTATTCACGAGGTATAAATGATTGCCTCCTTTATTTCCGGAAAGGATATCTGTATTTTTTCTCACCTCGATATATCCATCAGTACCCATGATAGTTAACCGGCCATCGCCCCAGCTATCCAGCGCATCCGGAGTAAACCAATCCACCCGGATATAACCCATCCCGCCATTTCCACTTAACATCACATCTCCAAAATCCTCAAACAAGGGTGCTTCCGGATGATGCACATTCCCAACCTGCGACATCAATACTTCAGCTTCCGTAGAGCCGGTAAAATGCAGGTACTGATCAAACTG
>DAORJS010000017.1:0-20015 GCA_035439185.1 Chitinophagaceae bacterium | reverse complement strand
CATAACGATAATACGACAACGCATTGTCATAGGTACCTCCGGCACTGTTCATCACCGCCGGCACTACACCATTGTACGGAATCACTGAGGGAACCTGGGCTTTACAGAAGCCTACCGCAAGAAAAACGGCTAAGAGAGAGAGAGTCAATTTACTTCTCATAAGCTGAAGGTTTAGTGGTTAATAAAAAAGTTATATCCACAAGGGACGGACCAATAGTCTTCTAAAACTATTGTAACCAACTAATCAGAATTTTAACCTTAGCTATTTCAGAGGGGGAATACAGGACGAAAATAGTACTAGTCCTGAATGGCAACAAAAAAACTTGAATGAAATCAAGATTATTTTTAAAAAACCCCCTGATTGTGGTATGATTTTGCGGGTTATTGCGGGGTCAAACGGGAAATAACATCCGATAATCCACTTTGATTTTTCCTTTTGATATGTCGTTTAACTTTCCCTTCATCAGTTTCCTTTTCAGGGTGCTGATATAATCAATAAATAATTTTCCTTCGATATGGTCGTATTCATGCAGGATTACTCTGGCCGTAAGACCTGTGAAACGCTCCGTTTTTTCATTAAACTGTTCATCGCAGTACCGAATGGTTACTGCTTCCTGACGAAAAACATCTTCCCTGATCTTGGGAATACTCAAACAGCCTTCATTATAAGCCCATTCATCTCCTTCCAGTTTTTCTATCCGGGCATTGATAAAAACAGCTTTCAGGCCCGCATCTTCCGGAAACTCTGCTTTTTCTTTTTCATCCATGCTTTTGAACATTTGCAGGGTATCCACAACAAATAGACGGATATTGCGGTTCACCTGGGGAGCTGCCAGTCCAACCCCGTTGCTGGCATACATGGTTTCCCACATATCCGCAACCAGTTTCTCCAATCCAGGGTACCCGGCATCAATCGGTTCAGCTATTTTTCGCAGTACCGGATGCCCGTATGCTACAATCGGTAAAATCATCCTGCAAATTTACCCCAATATCCCTATATCCCAATATCTTAATATCAGTCTCTCTCTGCCTTCACCCTCTCTGCCGGAGATATTCCTGCAACATAATCGTGGCCGCAATTTCATCCACCAGGGCTTTATTCCGGCGCTGAGATTTTTTCAAGCCCATTTCCAGCATGGCATCTTTGGCCATTTTCGACGTATACCGTTCGTCAACTTTTTGTACCGGAATTTGAGGAAATTGTTTCTGTAAAACCCCGATAAACCGCTCCACATGTGCTGTTGCATGGGTAACCGAATCATCCCAGTTGGTGGGCCAGCCAATCAGGATCAGTTCAACCTGCTCTTTGGCAAAATAATCTTTCAGAAAAGGAAGCAGTTCTTTGTGATGAACAGTGGTCAATCCGGTAGCAATGATCTGCAGTGGATCTGTAACAGCTATTCCGGTGCGTTTGAGGCCATAATCGATGCAGAGGATGCGGGGCATTGGGGGAGTTGGTTATTAGATATCAGGTATTGGGTAATGGGTATTGGGTATTTGATATTACTTCTTTTGCAGCATGTACTTGAAAAAGGGAAGATATTAAGATATTGGGATATTAAGTTGCCAGGATATTGGGATGCTGAATATTAAAGAATTTGCGATCAGCGCTTAATGGTTATAAAAAAATCAGCAACCACAAAGATGGCGAAAAGAACGGATGCGATACCGTTGGAAGTCATAAATGCCAGGTTTACACGACGCAGGTCATTGGGTTTTACAAGGGTATGCTGATAAACCAGCATTCCTGTGAATATCATTGCACCAACCCAATAGAGTAAACCGAATTGACCATAGTATCCCGCAAAAACCACTGCAGCTGCACTGATAAGATGTAACAATTCCGAAACCCTTAATGCCCTCGCCTTTCCCAGGCGGGCAGGGATGGAATAAAGTTGCTGCGACTGATCAAACTCAACATCCTGTAAAGCATAAATAATATCAAACCCACTTACCCAGAAAAGCACAGTGACGGAGAACAGAATCGGTAAAATGGCAAACTGACCCGTTACGGCCAGGTATGCCCCGATCGGAGCCAGCGATAAACCCAGTCCCAGGATTAAATGACAAAGCGGAGTAAACCGTTTGGTATAACTATAACCCAGTATCACTGCCAATGCCACAGGAGATAAATAAAAACAAAGCCGGTTGATAAAAAAAGTGCAGGCTATGAAGAGTAAACTACTGAGGATGGTAAATAAAAGTGCATGACCAGGACTGATCACACCGGATGGGATTTCCCGAATAGCGGTTCTTGGATTCCGGGCATCATATTTCCGGTCGAGATAACGGTTAAAAGCCATTGCCGCACTCCTGGCAAAAACCATACAAAGTACCACTAACAAAAAATTCCAGGCAATCAACGGATAGGCACTTGTATCGCCCCTGGTCATAAGCTTCCACAAAAAAGAGTCAGCCGCTACCTCATTTTCCCATGCCCATCCTAAAGAATGATTCAGATCCCATTGGTATGCTCCGTTTTTATTGAGCCAGGCTCCAATAAAAGGATGATAAGATGTACTGAATAAACCCAGCACAAAACCGATCAATGCAAATGGCATTGCAAAGATCGTGTGCGAAAATTTTATCAAACTCAGATAACTCTTAACCTTACTCATACGATTAATCAAAGTACTTAACCCTCCTTCGCCATGGCTACGGCGGGCGATCCCTCCTTCGCCAAGGCTAGGCGGGCGATCCCTCCTTCGCCAAGGCTAAGCGGGCGATCCCTCCTCCGCCAAGGCTTCGGCGGGCGAAGAAAAATCTTAATATCTCAATATCCTAACATCTTCCCCTCTGTAAGAACATACTGCGATAGAAGTAATACCAAATATCCAATTCCCAATACCCAATTCCCAATACCCAATTCCCAATACCTAACTCCCAATCCTCCCCCTCACCAGTTCCCATAAAACAACACCAACCGCAGTTGCAATATTCAGGGAATGTTTCATCCCCAATTGAGGAATCTCCAGGCATCCATCACATTGGGCAATGGTAGACTGCTCCACCCCGGTTACTTCGTTACCAAAAATAACAGCAATTTTCTCCTCAGGCTCAAATTCAATAGCATTCAACCGGTAACTGCCCTTCGCTTGCTCGGCTGCATAAATATTATAACCGGCAGCTCTAAGTTCTTTTATAGCCGCATCAGCATTGGAAAAATGTTTCCAGCTGACGGTTTCTTCTGCACCCAGCGCCGTTTTCTTGATTTCTTTATGTGGAGGTTTAGCCGAATAACCCGTAATATAGATGGCTTCAATTAAAAAGGCATCCGAGGTCCGGAACACACTACCCACATTATACGCACTACGGATATTCTCCAGCACCACAATCACCGGTATCTTGGCTGATTGCCGGAACTCTTCCACCGATTTACGGCCCAGCTCAGCCATGCTTAATTTTCGCATCGGGCAAAAGTAATTCACAAAATGCACATCACTTTCGGGATCGTGGTCAAAGCCTTTATATTTGCCGCCTGTCATGCTTCGACAAGCTCTGCATGACAGTATTCTCATGGCAAAAACAGCAGGCAGTGATACACCGATGATGCAGCAACACCGGGCCATTAAACAAAAATACCCGGATGCTATTCTGTTATTCCGTGTAGGTGACTTTTATGAAACATTCGGACAGGATGCCATACTGGCTTCACAGATCCTGGGTATCACCCTGACCAAACGTAATAATGGAGCAGCCGCTTCCGCTGAACTGGCCGGCTTTCCCCATCATGCCCTCGATACTTATTTACATAAACTGGTAAAAGCCGGTCACCGTGTAGCCATCTGCGACCAGCTGGAAGATCCCAAACAAGCTAAAGGCGTTGTAAAACGGGGTGTGACCGATATGGTGACCCCGGGCACTACCGTCAATGATAAATTACTTGAACACCACAGCAACAATTTTCTCGCAGCCATCCATTTTGCCAGTGATGAACAATACGGACTGGCCTTTCTGGATATTTCCACCGGTGAATTCCTGCTGGCTGAAGGTGACCGGGAATATGCAGATAAACTCCTGCAAAGCTTCCGGCCATCCGAAGTGATTTTTCAACGGCACCAGCAAAAAAAATTCAGAGAGTATTTTGGCAGTAAGGTGTATACATATACGCTGGATGAATGGATTTTTGACCCAGGTTATGCTGCCGAAACCCTGCTCAAACATTTCCAGACCCATTCACTGAAAGGATTTGGGGTGGAAGATCTGAAAAACGGACTCACCGCTGCCGGAGCCATTATTCATTATTTAAGAGATACAGAACATCCGCACCTGCAGCATATCGTATCTCTTCAAAGAATTGACCGGGATGATTTTTTGTGGATGGACCGCTTCACCATCCGCAACCTGGAACTGATCCATGGCAATGCCGAAGGAACCCATACCCTGCTGGGTGTATTGGACAATACGGTATCCGCCATGGGTGCCCGTTTGCTCAAACGCTGGATCATTTTTCCTTTAAAGGATCTTCAGAAAATAAATGAAAGACTGGACACTGTTGAATTCCTGATCAGGGAAACCGAACTCAGGAATAAACTGGTCAGTCATATCCGTCAGTGCGGGGATATCGAAAGACTGGTCTCCAAGATCCCAATGAAAAAAATCAATCCAAGGGAAGTTTTACAACTGGCAAAAGGATTGAAACAGGTTGAAATACTGAAACAATTGAATCTGGATAGCAGCAATGAATACCTGAAAAGACTTGGTGATGCACTGAATCCCTGCCCATATATTGCCGGAAAGATTTTTAAAGAAATTACGGAGAATCCACCCGCCCTTGCGGCAAAAGGTGGCATGATCAGTCAGGGAGTAAACCCTGAACTGGATGAGCTTCGTCATATCTCCAGCAGTGGCAAGGAATACCTGGCCCAACTGCAGCAGCAGGAAGCAGATATCACCGGTATTCCTTCCCTGAAAATTGGCTTCAATAATGTATTTGGCTATTATCTGGAAGTTACTAACGCCCATAAGGATAAAGTACCGGCTAACTGGATGCGTAAGCAAACCCTGACCAATGCCGAACGATATATCACACCGGAACTGAAAGAGTATGAAGAAAAGATCATGGGGGCCGAAGAAAAAATCCTCCGGATTGAGCTGGAATTGTATGATGCCCTGCTGAATGAATTATATGATTACCTGGCTCCGGTTCAAACCAACGGACAATTACTGGCCATTATGGATTGTTTGTGTTGCTTCGCGCATAACGCCATCCATTACCAATATAAAAAACCTGTGCTGCACAATGGCGATGAGTGGGTGGTGAAAGAAGGAAGACATCCGGTAATCGAAAGAAATCTGCCACCCGGTGAAGCCTATATCAGCAATGATATGGAACTGAATAAAGATGATCAGCAGATTATTATATTAACAGGCCCCAATATGAGCGGTAAAAGTGCGCTCCTCAGGCAAACAGCCCTGATTACCCTGATGGCGCATATGGGTTCCTTTGTCCCGGCAGCAGAATCCCGCCTTTCCCTGACCGATAAAATTTTTACCCGGGTCGGTGCTTCAGATAATTTGTCCGGAGGGGAGTCAACTTTTATGGTGGAGATGAATGAAACCGCCAGTATTATTAATAATCTCACACACCGCAGTCTGGTTTTACTGGATGAAATTGGCCGGGGCACTTCCACCTATGATGGAATATCCATCGCCTGGAGTATTGCCGAACACCTGCATCAGGCAGCACAGCAACCCAAGACCCTTTTCGCCACGCATTACCATGAGCTCAATGAGCTGGAAGAAAAATTGCCAAGAGTGAAGAATTATCATGTCACTAATAAAGAAGCCGGCAACCGGATCATCTTTCTGCGCAAACTGGCCAGAGGTGGCAGCACCCATAGTTTTGGTATTCATGTGGCCCGGATGGCCGGAATGCCCCCCTCCCTGATCGAAAGAGCCAATGAGATTTTAAAAGAGCTGGAAACGAGGAGCCGTCAGACCGATGTTGGCAGTTCTCCGGCTGCCACGGTATTACAACATCTGCATAGCCCGGGTATGTCTAACTCCAACATGCAACTCTCCATATTTGATGCGCACAGCGAGACCTTTGAAGAAATCCGTCAGCTGCTGGAAGGCACTGATATCAACCGCCTGACCCCGGTTGAAGCCCTACTAAAACTTCAGGAAATTAAGGGGAAGTTGAAGTGATTCTACCCATTTTCCAGGGTTACTAAATAGAGTATTACCCTTTCTGGCAAAAAAGACGCTGATTCGGCATGATTCAGAAACAGCCGCCTTACCCGCTTATCCGGCAGTTCCGGAGAGGTCGGCCCCGGCTGGATTCCTTGCTTTCTAACAGCTTACTCACAGGCTTTTAGGGACTTTTTTAAAAATATTGCAGATTCAAAAAACTTCTTATTTTTACCACAAATAGACCAAAACATGAAACTGCTAAAACTGACTGTTTTACCCCTTTCCCTTTTTGCCCTTCTCCTGAGCTTTAGTTCCTGTGAACCCAATGCCGAACAAAAGAGAGTGACCGATTATGAGAAAAAAGGTATCGTGATGAGTGGTGCACAGGTAGTTCCCGCTAATGCAAGTTCTGCTATTGGTACCCTTGATGTGGCTTATACCAGAAATACAAGGACACTTAATTATACATTCAGGTGGTCTGGTTTGACTGGTCCTGTTACTTCATTCTTTATTCATGGCCGTGCACCGGTAGGATATTCGGCGCTTCCTGTTCAAACGCTTAGCACAACAAATATTGTTCGTTGTAATGCATCCTCCAATACTGCCTGTGGCTCTTTTTCAGGCTCTTTTCAGGTGGATGGGGTTGTTGTTAAAGAAGAAGATCTGCTGAATGGCATGTATTATGTTAACATCAATACTGCTGCTTACCCCGGCGGTGAGATCAAAGGCCAGATCAGATTCCAATAATGATATTAGAATATTCAGATAAGCCCGTTCCCAACCGGAACGGGTTTTTTATTGGCCGCTATCCTGATGAAACCAAACCGGTTTGGAATCATTCCATTCTCCATTATAATTAATAAATAACTCCTCCCCTGCTTCAATAGGCCGGACGGCAGTAATTCTTATTTGCCCAAAATTAAAATCAGTTTCATATTCACAGTTACTTTCATAGGCATGATTATAAACCGGCACATAACCTAGTGCCATACAGCATTGATCCCTTTGCTCACCCCATTCAAATATATAATCATGTAACAGCGTCTGATCCAGTAGCTTTCTTTCGGCAGCAGACATAATGATCACCGGAGACACTTCGATCAGGGTTCCAGCTTCAATTCTTTCAGTAGTAAATACGCCTCTTCCCATGGTAGCTGTAGGCGCGATGATTAAACAGGGTAAAATCATGGTGCTGACATGAATGTTTGAGTGATCAGGACAGGAAGATACTGGGATATTGGGATATTAAGATATTAGGATATTGGGCTCAAGACTCTCGACTGCTGACTGCTGACTGCCGGCTGCCAACTGCTGACTGCTGACTGTCTACTGCCGACTGCTGACTGCTGACTGCCGACTGCCGACTGTCTACTGCCTACTTTTCTCTACTTTTGAGCCATGTCGCTGGAACTTGAACAAAGCACGATACAGGAGCAGTTTGAAGCCCAAATTCAAACAGAGGACAAACTCGCAATCCGGGCATTTCTTGATGATCAGAATATCAGTGATGTGGCTACCCTGGTAGATGAATATCCCGAACATGAGGATAGTATCATCGCCAATATGTCCATTCACCGGGCTGCCAGTGTTTTCAAAATCCTGGATCTTTCTGTACAAAAAAGAATCATCCATGAACTGCCTCCAAATACCACGGCCTCTCTGCTGAATGAATTACCGGCCGATGACCGGACCGATTTCCTGGAAGAATTACCCAGTAATGTGGTACGGGAACTGATCAAACTGCTGGATCCGGAAGAAAGAAAGATCACACTCTCCCTGCTGGGTTACCCGGAGAACAGTATCGGGCGGCTGATGACACCGGACTATGTATATGTTTATCCCTGGAATACCATTGAGGAAGTGTTTTCCACGATCCGTAAATATGGAAAAGACAGTGAAACGATCAATGTCATATACGTCATCAACGAAAAAGGACAATTACTGGATGATATCCGGATCAGGGATTTTATCCTGAATCCCCCGGAGAAAAAAGTGGAGGAACTGATGGACGAAAGATTTGTGTCTCTCCACCCTGAAGATGACCAGGAAATGGCCAGTGAAGTTTTTAAAATGAATAACCGGGTGGCATTACCCGTTGTCAGCAAAAGTGATAAACTGCTGGGCATCGTCACTATTGATGATATACTATGGGTAGCTGAAGAAGAATTCAGTGAGGATATGCAGAAAATGGGAGGTACAGCCGCACTTGAAGCGCCCTATCTCGATGTTCCTATTTTCAAACTGTATAAAAAGCGGATCGTCTGGCTGATCATTTTATTTGTAGGAGAAACACTTACCATCATAGCCATGTCTAATTTCCAGAAAACACTGGAACAGGTACTTGTACTCTCTACATTTATTCCATTGATCATTTCCAGCGGCGGCAACAGCGGATCACAGGCCGCCACCCTGATTATACAGGCACTGGCCCTCGGAGAAATTACAGTGAAAGACTGGTGGCGGATTGCCCGGAGAGAAATTCTGTCCGGCATATTCATGGGAGTAACCCTCGGCCTTTTCGGGTTTCTTATTATCTATGGCGGATACCAGTTTTTTGGATTATTCGGAGAACATTTTATCCGGATCGGAATTGCTATCGGCATTGCAATCATTGGTGTGGTAACCTGGGGAACAATCATGGGGTCCATGCTTCCGCTGTTGCTGAAAAGACTCGGAGCAGACCCTGCCACTTCATCCACTCCTTTTATTGCCACACTGGTGGATGTAACCGGTTTGCTGATTTATTTTGGTACAGCCTTTCTTTTACTAAAAGGGGTTTTACTTTAAAATAGGTAATGCATAATATCTTCTAAAATAAAATATGCGGTTTTATGCAGGTTTGATTTCTTCATACCCCTAAATCTCTATTTTTGTGAACCTTAATTCTATAGACAAAACCATTCATCCCTTATGTGCGGAATAGTTGGATACACCGGCCCAAGAGAGGCCTACCCCATTATCATTAAAGGTCTGAAAAGACTGGAATACCGTGGCTACGACAGCACGGGAGTGGCACTTCAAAACGGAGGCCTTAAAGTATATAAGAAAAAAGGCAAGGTTGCCGAACTGGAAGATCATATTGTAGGACAGAACCTGCATGCACATGTAGGTATCGGCCATACCCGCTGGGCCACGCATGGTGAACCCAGTGACCGGAATGCACATCCCCATCGTTCTGCCAGCGGTAAACTGGCCATGATCCATAACGGTATCATTGAAAACTACAGCCAGCTTAAAAAAGAACTTACCAATCTGGGGTATAATTTTGAAAGTGATACCGATACGGAAGTACTCCTGAATTTTATTGAAGAGATCAAAAAGAATAATAACTGCGGCCTGGAAGAAGCGGTAAGGATCGCTTTAAAAAGGGTGACCGGTGCCTATGTGATCCTTTTGCTGGATGAAGAAAATCCTGATACCATCATCGCCGCCAGGAAAGGAAGTCCATTGGTAATTGGTGTTGGAAAAGGTGAGCATTTTCTTGGTTCTGATGCTTCTCCCATGCTGGAATACACCAAAGAAGTAGTGTATGTAAACGACTATGAACTGGCCATCATCAGACCCGATGAACTGATCCTTAAAAATCTGGGAAATGAAAAACTCACTCCCTATGTACAAAAGCTGGACCTCGAACTGGCAGCGATTGAAAAGGGCGGCTTTGATCATTTCATGCTCAAGGAAATTTTTGAACAGCCACAAACAATTTATGATTGTCTCCGGGGCAGACTGGATGCTGAAGCCGGTACCATCACCATGAGTGGTATCCAGCAGTATGCAGAACAGATTGTGAATGCGAACCGGATTGTGATGGTTGCCTGTGGTACAAGCTGGCATGCAGGACTGGTGGCCGAATATATATTTGAAGAACTCTGCCGGATCAATGTGGAAGTGGAATATGCTTCTGAGTTCCGTTACCGGAATCCCGTGATACAAAAAGGAGATGTGATCATCGCTATTTCGCAAAGCGGTGAAACCGCAGATACACTGGTGGCCATTGAAAATGCCAAACAAAAAGGAGCAATCATTCTCGGAGTGGTGAATGTGGTGGGCTCCTCCATCGCCAGAACCAGTCACGGAGGTGCTTACACCCATGCCGGTCCGGAAATTGGCGTGGCTTCCACCAAGGCTTTTACTGCACAGCTCGCTGTACTTACCATGATTGCTTTGAAACTGGGTTATATCAAAGGCACGATCAGTGAAGAGCGTTACCGCAACCTGCTGACTGAACTGGAACAAATCCCGGAGAAAGTGGCCTGGACTCTTCAGCAAAGCGAACAGATCAGGGCCCTGGCAGAAAAGTACAAAGATGCCCGTGATTTCCTTTACCTGGGTCGTGGATATAATTTCCCTGTGGCCCTGGAAGGAGCATTAAAGCTGAAAGAGATTTCTTATATCCATGCTGAAGGATATCCCGCTGCTGAAATGAAACATGGTCCCATTGCACTCGTTGATGATCAGCTGCCGGTTGTGTTTGTCGCCACCCGGGATGCCTATCATGAAAAAGTGGTGAGCAATATGCAGGAAATCAAAGCCAGGAAAGGAAAAGTTATTGCTGTGATTACAGAAGGAGACAGCTTTTCCAAAGAGATATCCGATGACGTAATGATCGTTCCTGAAGCTGATGAAATCCTGGCTCCTATGCTGAGTGTTGTACCGCTGCAGTTACTGGCTTATTATATTGGCGTAGCCAAAAATCTGGATGTAGATAAACCAAGGAATCTGGCCAAAAGTGTTACTGTGGAATAAATGATACAAGCTGATATTCCCGGTTCTATACTTCTATTCCGGAAACCTGATCCGGCAATGATGGACAGGCCAGACAAATCCGTATCAGAATAATTGTTTAACCGGCTTTGAAGTGCTCTGCATTTCAGGGTCCAAAACCCTATAGGGTCGGGCAATATGAATATCATCCGAAAAGAACCACTCAATTCACTGGGCTATGGCTTTATTGCAAAGCAATATATACCCAAAGGAAAAGATGAATATTATCTGCGCAACCGGCAAAACAGAAACGGAACCATCTACCGGCCTCTCAGCAAAAGCGCGATAAAAATTCTGGTGAAAAACGGAAACAGCTCCGATAACTGGGAAATGGTGCTGGTTGCTGATTCCTTTGATCCTTCTCTTGTCAGGAACTGTAAATTTTACGGACTTGTACGTATCGGCAAACTGGAGCCCTATTTCCATGAATTCAATAATCTCCGGATGCCGGTCGGGCTTTATAACAGTACTATTATCAGCAGTGATATTGGTGATAATGCCGTGATCGATAATGTTGGTTTTATGAGCCACTATATCACCGGCAATGATGTGATGCTCGTCAATATCAATGAACTGGCAACCACGGATCATGCAAAATTCGGAAACGGTGTTCTCAAACAGGGAGAGAAAGAAAATGTGAGGATCTGGCTGGAGATCTGTAATGAAAATGCAGGCCGCAGTGTGCTCCCTTATAACGGTATGCAGGCGGCTGATGCCTGGCTTTGGAGCAAATACCGTGACGATGAAAAACTGCTGCAGAAGTTCAGGGAATTCACAGACGCCAAATATGATACCCGTCGCGGTTACTATGGTAAAATCGGCGACCGGACCGTCATCAAAAATTGCCGGATTATCAAAGACACCTGGATCGGGTCAGACGCTTATCTGAAAGGTGCCAACAAACTGAAAAATATAACGATCAACTCTTCACCAGCGGCTAAAACGCAGATCGGAGAAGGTTGTGAACTGGTAAACGGGATTATTGGCTTCGGTTGCAGAATATTTTACGGAGTCAAAGCAGTTCGTTTTGTAATGGGAAGTAACTCGCAGCTGAAATACGGGGCTCGCCTGATTAACTCATTTCTCGGTGATAATTCCACCATCTCCTGTTGTGAAGTGCTCAACTCTCTGATATTCCCGGCACATGAACAGCACCATAATAATTCCTTTCTTTGTGCAGCCACCGTTCTCGGACAAAGCAATATGGCTGCGGGCGCCACCATTGGCTCCAATCATAATTCCAGAGGTGCCGATGGGGAACTGATCGCCGGCCGGGGCTTCTGGCCCGGTCTCTGTGTAAGCCTGAAACATAATTCAAAGTTTGCGTCCTTTACATTGATTGCGAAAGGTGATTTTCCTGCAGAGCTGAATATCCCTATTCCCTTTTCCCTGCTCAGTAATGATGTATCCAACGAAAGGCTCCTGTTGATGCCGGCTTACTGGTTCATGTACAATATGTATGCTTTAGCCAGAAATGTGACCAAGTATCTCAGCCGTGATAAAAGAACAGATCAGCGGATCCGGATCGAATATGACTACCTCGCCCCCGACAGTATCAATGAAATCTTTGACGGAATTCAACTGCTCTGGCAATTTACCGGTGAAGCCTGGGCCAGCAAAAACAAACAGGTACTTTCTCAGCAGAACTGTATTCAAAAAGGAAAAGAAATACTGGACACCAATCCCAATGAAGCCGCCACGCTGGAAATTCTAGCCAGCGGGTTTGAAAACAGCCGGCGTAAAGTAGTCATCCTGAAAGCAGCTGATGCGAATGCCATTTTTAAAGAACTGATTATTTATTATGGAATACTCGAAATCATCGGGCTGATTGAAAAGAAAAAACTGACAAGCTGGGCAGCCATCCAAAAAGCTTTACCGGCCAGTCCTGCAAGAACAAAATGGATCAACTGCGGCGGGCTGCTGATGAAGGAATCGGCAGTAAAATCTCTTCTCAGCAATATCCGTTCGGGAAAATGCAGTAACTGGGATGAAGTCCACGACAATTATTTCAGAAGAAGTCAGGCTTATGAAACCGACAAATGCAATCATGCATTTGCCTCATTGCTTGAAATACTGGCCCTTACACCATCCCGCTTTACTAAAAAAACATTCCTGCAGTTATTACCGAAAGTACTGCGTACGCGGGAATGGATTACCGAAGGAATCAGTGAAGCCAGAGCCAGGGATTATCAAAGTCCTTTCCGGAAGATGGTTTATGATACCCAACAGGAAATGGAAAAAGTAATGGGCAAACTGAGTGACAACAGCTTCATCCGCGATCAGATGAGAGAATTGGAAGCATTCAGGGAAAAAATAAAAAACCTGCAACATCTTTTATCATAACCCTTGTTTAAATTTTCGGCTTACCCCGGATTATGAGATTGGTTGACGAGTATATTGAACAGCTTCCGGAAGAGCTGCAAATGATCTGTACACTGATCCGAAAACAGGTGCTGTCGCTGGTACCGGCAGTGGAGGAAAAGTTCAGTTTCGGAATCCCCTTCTATCATTATTTTGGCATGTTTCTCTATCTCAATCCCACGGCCAATGGAATAGCCGTTAGTTTCTGCCGGGGGAAGGATCTCCTGACAGCTTTTCCCCAACTGCAACAGAAAAACAGAGCCATCGTTGCCAGTATTATTATCAAAGAAAAAAAAGATATGCTCCGGCTGGAATTAAACCAGTTAATCATTGCAGCTGCAGAATGGAACCGGGAAGCCAAAATAAAAAAGATCCCAATGGTGAAAAAAAAGAAATCCGGAATAAAAACCAAGTCCAGGCGTTCATAAAAAAACCCCGCTGCTGCGGGGTCCGAGACACAACTCAACAAGGAAAATATTATTTGCCTTTATATTTACTAAAGGGGTAGTATGTGGCTGCAAAACCTGCCTGATGACAAAGCCCGTAATACAAAAAATCGAGCAGGTATTGTTTGAACGGCTTTTTTCCTTCTCCGATTTTGATCACCAGGGCTGTTCCCCAGGCTGCCCGGTTGATGAAATTATTCAGATGGTACTGATCCGTAAACATGATGAATACTGAAGTAGATCCAAAGAATTTAGCTCCGGCTTCCGGGTCCCCGTTTTTATACTTGTTTTTCCAGCTTTGGGTTGGATTAAACCATTGGGCATTCGCTCCTGGAAACTGTCTCCTGAATTCTTTCCAATGAAACTGCAGCGTTTCATTAAACCCTTTTGCAGCACCCGCGAGGAATACCAGGCCTCCTGTCCATATATGATTACTGCTGATTTTCCATTTCCGTTGTCCAAGCAATACATCTTTCTTCCCTTTATCATAGCCAGGCAGCGGTAAAGTGGCTAATGAAAATCCGGGGCTGTATACCATTTCAGTTTTCAGGGGTTCCGGCGCTTGCACATTGGCCAGCTGGGCAGTTCCCGGGTGGGTCAGGAAGGCAAAAGCCAGTAAAAATAAATACTTCATATAACAGGTGGTTGTTGTCTGTTTTGGGCTGTTCAAAGGAATACTGGCAACAGGACAAGAGTATGCTTACCTGAAATGATGATTTTGCAATAAGAAGATTGGAGGGGCCTTCAGGGAGATTGGGAGTGGCTATCAGCTTTTAAAAGTGGTTATCCGCCTTCGCGTTTGTTAGCGGTTATCCATCTTCGATTTTGATAGCGGTTATCCGCCTTCGATTTTGATAGCGGTTATCCGCCTTCGCCAAGGCTTCGGCGGATAAAAGGGTACGGGCATGGCCCATATATCAGGCTACCAAAATAGAAAGGGAAATCTGATAATGCAAGAGAAAGGGCGAAAAAATTCTATCTCCTGTTCGTATAAATACGATTTATCCTTTTAACAGGAGATACAGACGATAACATCAACAACATAGTCGTTTACACGGTCTTCCCCAGCAGCAGCACTGACGAAAGAATACCTGCTGCTGCATACCTCATCTGTTGCTTTCCAGTTATCACATGTCCATAATTACTGTTTAACTATTTTGAAATTGCAATATGTGTTATGAGCATGCAACTGCAGATAATAAGTACCGGCTATCAGGTTTGACATGGAAAGGAGTACACTATTGCTTCCTTTTTTTAACTCAATTGTTCGATTCATGATCAATTGACCATACATATTGAATACAGACAAACCTGCCACACACTGCGCCGCTGAGTGAATATTTAAATCAGCATTATCTTTCACCGGATTGGGACTAACAGCATTCAATACGAATGCAGGTCCGGAATTATTTGCTCGCACAATATTTGAATAATGGCTGTTACCGTTCTGCAGGTTGACTTTTATCCGGTATAAATATTGTGCGTTTTGCATAGATGAATCAATCAAACTATAGCCAAGACCATTTGCGACCGGAATCTGATTGGCAATGGTTGTAAAAATTCCACCTGCCAGTGAACGCTGCAGTTCAAAATCGCTGACCTGATCAGTACTAAAAATTTCCCAGCTGATCCTGACCCCAGCATCAATTACCTGAGCCCTGGCGCTGACAGAAAAATCCAGCGGTAAAATATGACCTCCCGATTTACCCAGCGCATAAGCAACAGCTGTATTACCAAGAGGAATGTTATTTATTGTGGCAACTGTAAAGGGATTGGTTCCCGTTGTTGGCCTGATTCCATTACCGGGAATCACACTCCATGCCACACCGCTATATTGCAATATTTCCAGGTCGCCGGGCAGGATTACGCCTGCATTCGCATCTGCTGCGGCAAATTGAAAACTTACCATAGCAGTCGTGCTCCCTGATGCAAACAGATGCCAGGTACGGTTGATTGCATAAGACGGAAACGCGACTGCAGGTTGGATTCCTGTTTGCACCCTGACTGAAAAACTTTCACCATTACCATTCAGTACTACAATCGGGTTATAACTGGTATTTCCAACCGGGAAAGACTTACCTGCAGCACCCACCGAATTCAATGTAAGCACACCCATTCCGTTTGTCCGGATAAAAGCATTACTGCCACTACCGGTAATTACACCTGTTACCGTCAGATTAAAATCACCTAATTCCACAAAGGAACCAGCCCCTAAATTCAGGTTTCCGATTACTGTTTTACTACCCTGCATCGTAACTGTAGTCCCCGGCACAATTGAAAGATCAGCTGTGAATGGACTCAGGTTAATTAAACCTGTTCCACCCAGAATTGCTGTGACGGCTCCTCCGATTAATATATCACCTGTAAAAGTCGGTGCTGATATAATGTCTGCCGTACCTGTAATCCCGTGAACAAAAGTTTTATCAGCAGTACCCGTTAGTTGAATTGGCGCATTCACTTCCAGTATGCCATGAATGATTGTGGGACTATTCCCTCCTACATCAAAATTCGGTGACACTGCAAACCGGAAGACCGCGATTTCTCCGGTCAAAAAATAGGTTCTTCCTGACCATTCAGGGGTAAATACAGCACTGTTCCATTCATACACTGAACCGGTACGGAACAAAACAGCCGGATTCGAATGGGCAAAATCATCTGATAATCCGGGTGCAGTATTGGCATCAACCCTTACTAAACCTCCTGTACTGA
Source organism: Chitinophagaceae bacterium (assembly GCA_035439185.1). Taxonomy (GTDB): domain Bacteria; phylum Bacteroidota; class Bacteroidia; order Chitinophagales; family Chitinophagaceae; genus JJ008. The sequence goes on along the minus strand of DAORJS010000017.1, from coordinate 3,600 downwards.
TTTCAATGCTCCCGGTTCCTGAAGGCTGTGATCCATTCAGAATATAGGTACCGTTCACAGTCATGTCTGTACCAGGGCCATTGTTTAGTGTAAAACTGATTCCGTTACCATGATTTAATAGGGCCCCCGGTAGAATACTGAGCTGATCTGCAGTGGCTGTAGCATCAATATTTACCGTATGCGGGCTACGTATCAGAATCGTATTAGCGTTGAAACCGGGTACTTTGGTAGCCGATATCCAGCTGATTTGATCTGCCGAAGATTCCCAGGTACCTGGATCACTCCAGTTACCGGATTGCGCAGTTCGATAATAATCCGTTGCAGCAGAACCACATCCACCTGATCCATTTTGAATAATCGTAAATTCCGTTGAGGATGTCCCGGTAATCGCCGGATCATTACTGATAATCCGGATCAGATAATTGTACCCACCCGCTGTTCCGGCTGGTATGATAATGGGAATTGTGCCCGTGGGATCCGTGCCTCCGATATCATTTACCACACCGATATTAACAGGCGCTGCAAAAGAGCCTGCATCATCCGATAGCTGAGCTATAAAATCATTAGTCACAGAAAACTGACCCGTCGTTGAGAAATTCACCATTCCGGCAGCCGTAGCAGTACAGTTTGGCAAAACAAAGGGCGTTGTGGCAACAGTACCGGTTATTATTCCTGCCGGCACAAACTGATTAAAATAAACCTGATCAAATTCTGCTGCAATAATGGCGGTCGCACTTGTCGTATGTAATGCAGCAACACCTGTAAATCCGTTTGATGCAGGTACCAGACTATTTTCCATTCCCGAGCCCTGCAGCACCGGTGTATTGGTGATATCAGGGATATCAGTAGCAACTGCACCGGTGCCATTCAAAACAGGCAGAACAGAGGTATATAAAGTCCATTGGCCGCTGGCGGTACGGGTAACCCTGACTAAAAATCCAATATCGGTCAGGCCATTAGTCAATCCGCCAGCTGATACAATTACCGTTGCACTCACGGCACCATTCACGATATATTGTAACCTGATTTCATCCGGACCGGTATCATCCCCGATGGCGATCCTGTATCCGTCGACCGTTGGAGCATTTAAATTGGATTCATTGGCATATAACCAGAAAAAGGTCTGATTCGCATTTGTACAGGCCTGACTTCTTCTGCCCATCCAAAAACCCCATTCCTGTGATGCATACCAGTTTGCTAACTGACTGCTGAGGTATTCAGTTTGTGAAATAGCTGGTGCACTTAGTCGTAATGTCTGTGAACCGGCTGCCCCGGTGGCGACATCACTGTTTGCTACGATTGACCAGGCAGAAGCCGTCCCGTTCCAGGCTGGTGCATTTGTAAAATCTCCATCGGAAAATGATTCATACAATGTTTGGGTAGTGGCAGAAAAATTAAATGCCAGCATCAAGACCACAGTTAACAACCTTCTCATTTGCTTTCTTTTTTTATTTGTAAAAAAGAACACGGATACCGGTAGCCTTTTACCGGCTGGAAGGCATTCAAAGAATAGTTGGATAACTGAAAATAATATTTACAGTTATCCAAAATGTGGTTTCAGGAAAATCCCAAAATAAGCGGGAAAAAGACGGTCATTTCTTGCGGAAAAACAGACGGACGGGAACACCCTTCAGATCAAAATTTTCCCTGAGTTTATTCTCCAGGTAATTCTTATAAGGCTGTTTCACATCATCGGGAAAATTGCAATAAAAAGCAAAGGATGGCACCGTAGTAGGTAACTGGGTGACAAACTTGATCTTGATCGGATGACCTCTCACTACCGGAGGATGATAAGCTTCTATCGCTTTCAGAATGATATCGTTCAGTTTGGAAGTGGCTACTCTTCGCTGGCGGTTGGCATAAACTTCCAAACCGGTTTCAATGGCTTTGAAGATCCGGGTTTTTTCTTTGGCTGAAACAAATAAAACCGGCACATCAGTAAAAGGCGCCAGCTTCTGTTTCAGTTCTTTTTCATACTCTTTGGCGGTATTGGTTTCTTTTTCCACCAGGTCCCATTTATTCACCAGCAATACAATGCCCTTACCCTTCCGGGCAGCCAGGGCAAAAATATTAATATCCTGTGCCGTGATTCCTTTACCAGCATCAATGAGCAGTAAACATACATCCGCTTCATCCATGGCCTTGATCGCCCGGATCACGGAATAAAATTCCAGATCCTCGTTTACTTTATTCTTTCGCCTGATACCGGCTGTATCAATCAGTACAAATTCTTTCTGGAATAAATTATAATGCGTGTGGATGGTATCGCGGGTTGTTCCGGCAATATCACTTACAATAGTACGTTCCTGTCCGGTGAGGGCATTCAGTAATGATGATTTTCCGGTATTAGGCTGACCAATGATGGCAAACCTGGGCAGTTCTTCCATCTCTTTTGCTTCCTCGGCAGAATCCTCTTTAATCAGATCAGTAATCGCATCCAGGAGTTCACCAGTACCGCTTCCACTGGCAGCTGCCAGAAAGAAAATATGTTCAAATCCCAGGCTGTAAAATTCAGTGGCTTCCAGCATCCTGTCATTATTATCCACTTTGTTTACGGTCAGAAAAACCGGTTTGGTACTCCTGCGCAGCAGATTCGCCATGCTGTCATCCAGATCGGTCATGCCGGTTGCGGCATCTACCATAAAAATAATAGCATCGGCTTCATCCAGCGCGATCAATACCTGTTTGGCAATTTCTCTTTCAAAAACATCATCACTGCCTGCTACAAAACCACCTGTATCGATTACATTAAACACTTTTCCGTTCCAGTCGGCCACCCCGTACTGGCGGTCACGGGTTACACCACTTACATCATCCACGATAGCCTTACGTTGTTCCAACAGGCGGTTGAATAAAGTACTCTTGCCCACATTGGGCCGGCCGACTATTGCTACTGTAAATGACATAATTTTTGCTTTACCCTTTTCGAAATTTAATATAACTACTGACCGCCGTCCCGATAGCTATCGGGAGCCGATTGCCTAATACCCGTATTCCCTTAACATCAGTTCATTTTCTCTCCATTTCGGCTTTACTTTGACAAAGAGTTCCAAAAAGATCTTTTGTCCGATAAATGCTTCAATATCCTTACGGGCCATCATCCCGATTTTTTTGATCATGGACCCTTTCTCACCGATCAGTATCGCTTTCTGGGTTTCCCGGTGTACAATGATATCAGCCACGATTTTAACCAGGGTTTGTTTTTCCTGGTACTCCCGGATCAGCACAGCACTGTGGTAGGGAATTTCATCAGCAGCCAGTTCATAAATTTTTTCCCGGATCATTTCGCTGACAAAAAAGCGGGTATGCAAATCGCTGATATCATCCCCCTCGAAAAAGGGCTCACCATCCGGAAGAAATTCCAGAATGGCCTGCATAAAGGTTTGTTTGTTGAAACCGGTCAGTGCCGATATGGCCAGTACTTTTTTACAATAAGGCCGGCTGCTGAAAAAAGCGGCGGCTTCGTTTGTGGTGGCTTTGTCTGTGGTATCCACTTTATTCAGCAGAACGATCGCTGGTACTTTCAGTTTCAGTGCAGTAAAAATAGCATCTGCTTCCTCTCTGTTCTCTTTAATATCCACCAGTAACAAAGCCAGATCA